>NZ_JAHRFC010000008.1:0-6156 GCF_020883015.1 Microcoleus sp. CAWBG640 | reverse complement strand
GGGGGGACAGGATTCTTCTCCAAGTCCCCGCAACGATGCGGGGGGACAGGATTCTTCTCCAAGTCCCCGCAACGATGCGGGGGGACAGGATTCTTCTCCAAGTCCCCGCAACGATGCGGGGGGGACAAGATGCTTCTCCAAGTCCCCGCAACGATGCGGGGGGACAGGATTCTTCTCCAAGTCCCCGCAACGATGCGGGGGGACAGGATTCTTCTCCAAGTCCCCGCAACGATGCGGGGGGACAGGATTCTTCTCCAAGTCCCCGCAACGATGCGGGGGGGACAGGATTCTTCTCCAAGTCCCCGCAACGATGCGGGGGGGACAAGATGCTTCTCAAAGTCCCCCTTCTTAAGGGGGATTTAGGGGGATCGAAATATATGCTTGCGAAAAGGGGGGACAAGATGCTTCTCAAAGTCCTCCTTCTTAAGGGGGATTTAGGGGGATCGAAATATATGCTTGCGAAAAGGGGGGGCAAGATGCTTCTCAAAGTCCCCCTTCTTAAGGGGGATTTAGGGGGATCGAAATATATGCTTGCGAAAAGGGGGATTTAGGGGGATCGAAGTATATGCAACGACCCATTAAATTGGTTTGAGTTGGTGAAAGTTTGCAAACAATTTAGGTAATTTAAGGATAAAGAAAATGGCAATGGATAAGGGTATTGTTTTTCACAATCGTGTAGTGGATAAGGGCCGTCTTAAGAAGTTGATTTCTTGGTTTTTTACGCATCATGGTACGTCGCGGACGGCGGAGATGGCGGATAAGTTGAAGGATTTGGGTTTTCGGTTTGCGACTCGTGCGGGGGTTTCTATTAGTGTGGATGATTTGCAGGTGCCGCCTTCTAAGCGATCGCTGTTGGATGCTGCGGAGGAGGAGATTCGGATTACGGAGCAGCGGTATACTCGCGGGGAGATTACGGAGGTGGAGCGGTTCCAGAAGGTGATTGATACTTGGAATAGTACGTCGGAGGATTTGAAGGATGAGGTGGTGAAGAATTTTCGGGCGACGGACCCGCTGAATTCGGTTTATATGATGGCTTTTTCTGGGGCGCGGGGGAATATTTCTCAGGTGCGGCAGTTGGTGGGGATGCGGGGGCTGATGGCGGACCCCCAGGGGGAGATTATTGATTTGCCGATTAAGACTAATTTCCGGGAGGGGCTGACGGTTACGGAGTATATTATTTCTTCCTATGGGGCTCGGAAGGGGTTGGTGGATACGGCTCTGCGGACGGCGGATTCTGGGTATTTGACTAGAAGGTTGGTGGATGTGTCTCAGGATGTGATTGTGCGGGAGGTGGATTGTGGGACGCAGCGGGGGATTCGGGTGCGTCCGATGATGGATGGGGCTACGGTGTTGATTCCGCTGAGGGAGAGGCTGCTGGGGCGGGTGTTTGCGGCGGATGTGATTCATCCGATTACTGGGAAGGTTGTGGCTTTTGAGAATGAGCTGGCGGTGCGGAATCAGCCGATTACTGAGGAGTTGGCTTTGGAGATTGGTAAGTCTGGGGTGGCGGAGGTGTTTTTGCGATCGCCTTTGACTTGTGAGGCTACTCGTTCGGTTTGTCAGCACTGTTATGGCTGGAGTTTGGCGCACTCGAAGATGGTGGATATGGGGGAGGCGATCGGGATTATTGCGGCTCAGTCTATTGGGGAACCGGGGACTCAACTGACGATGCGGACTTTCCACACTGGGGGGGTGTTCACTGGGGAGGTTGCTAAGCAGGAACGGGCTCCTTTTGCTGGTGTGGTGAGGTTCAAGAATCTGCGGACTCGTGCTTTCCGTACTCGCCATGGGGAGGAAGCTCTGGTGGCGGAAAATAGTGGCAAGTTGATTTTGGAGGGAGAGGGTTTTGAGGAAGGAAAGTCTGGGGCTAAGAATCAGAGGCTGAAGATTGAACTGGCGATCGCCCAGGGTTCGACGGTGATGGTGAGGGATGGACAGCGGGCTAAGGTTGGTCAGATTTTGGCGGAGGTGCCGATCGCGGGGCGGGCTGCGAAGAAGACGACGGAGAAGGTGACGACGGATGTGGCTTCGGATTTGGCTGGGGAGGCGAAGTTTGCGGATCTGATTCCGGAAGAGAAGACGGATCGCCAGGGTAATACGACTCGGACTGCTAGTAAGGGGGGGTTGGTTTGGATTCTTTCTGGGGAGGTGTATAATTTGCCTCCGGGGGCTGAGCCGGCGGTGAAGAATGGCGATCGGATTCCAGCCCAGAGTGTGATTGCGGAGACTAAGTTGATTTCGGAACATGGTGGGGTGGTGCGGATTGCTGATTCTAGGGAGATTGAGATTATTACGGCTCAGGTGTTGTTGGATCAGGCGGTGGTTCGGGCCCAGAGCATTGGGGGTCGGGAGCATTACATTATTGAGACGGCTTCTAGTCAGCGTTTTTCTCTGAAGACTACTCCTGGCAGTAAGGTGATTAATGGGGAAGTGGTGGCGGAGTTGCTGGATGATAGCTATCGCACGGCGACTGGGGGTATTGTGAAATACGCCGGGGTGGAAGTGCACAAGCGGGGTAAGGCGAAGCTGGGCTATGAGGTGGTGAAGGGTGGCACTCTGCTGTGGATACCGGAGGAGTGCCATGAGGTGAATAAGGATATTTCTCTGCTGTTGGTGGAGGATGGGCAGTATGTGGAGGCTGGGACTGAGGTGGTGAAGGATATTTTCTGCCAAACCAGTGGGGCTGTGGAGGTGACTCAGAAGAATGATATTTTGCGGGAAATTGTGATTAAGCCTGGGGAGTTGCATGCTGTCGATCGCCCTCTGTTGGCTCTGGGTGAGGGGCAAATTGTGAATGCGGGTCAGGAGGTTGTGCCTGGTTTGGTTGCTGGGGAGTTGGCTTATGCGGAATATATCGAGACGCCGGAGGGTCCTGCGTTGTTGTTGCGGCCTGTGGTGGAATTTCCGGTGCCCGATCGCCCTCCGGTGCCTTCGCAGACGGCGCTGAATGAGTCTATTGCTTTGCGGGCGGTTCAACGGTTGCCCTATAAGGATGGGGAGCGGGTGAAGTCTGTGGATGGGTTGGAGTTGTTGCGGACTCAGTTGATTTTGGAGATTGGGACGGATGCTCCGCAGTTGGCGGCGGATATTGAGTTGTTGCCGGATGAGGTGGATGCTGTGGCTTTTGGGGCGGATGGTTCTGGTCCTGGGTGGCGGTTGGATGGGGCGGAGTCTGATGGGGCTCTGGCGATGCTGGATGAGGATGGGGAAGGGCGATCGAAGCCTTTGCGTCTCCAGTTGGTGATTTTGGAGTCTTTGGCTTTGCGCCGGGATGTTTCGGCGGACCCGACTCAGGGGAGCACTCACACGAGGTTGTTGGTGGAGGATGGTCAAGAGATTGCGCCCGGTGCTGTGGTGGCTAGGACTGAGATTTTGTGTAAGGAGGCGGGGACTGTCCGGGGGATTCGGGAAAAGATTGGGGAGCCGGTGCGCCGACTTTTGGTGATGCGGGATGCGGATGCGGTTACTGTTGATGTGGCTGGGGTGCCGCAGGTGAGTGCTGGGGAGTTGTTGGTGGCTGGGACTGAGGTGGCTCCTGGGATTTTTCTGGAGGAGTCTGGTCAGGTGATGAGGGTTACTCCTGGGGCGACTCCGGATGCTCCGGCGAAAATTTTGTTGCGGATAGCGCGTCCCTATCGGGTTTCGGCTGGTGCGGTGCTCCATGTGGATGATGGGGATTTGGTGCAGCGGGGGGATAATTTGGTGATTTTGGTGTTTGAGCGGGCGAAGACGGGGGATATTATTCAGGGTTTGCCGCGGATTGAGGAATTGCTGGAGGCTCGGAAGCCGAAGGAGGCTTGTATTTTGGCGAAGCGTCCTGGGGTGGCTCAGGTGGAGGCTGATGGGGATGTTGTGGAGTTGCGGGTGGTGGAGGATGATGGCCGGATTGAGGAGTATCCTTTGCTTCCTGGTCAGAATCCGATTGTTTCTGATGGGCAGCGGGTGGGTGCTGCGGAGGCGCTGACTGATGGGCCGGCGAATCCCCATGAGATTCTGGAGGTTTATTTCCAGGTGCTGAAGGAGCGGAAGCCGACTTTTGAGGCGGCTCTGGAGAGTTTCTTGCAGGTGCAGACTTTGTTGGTGAATGAGGTGCAGGCGGTTTATCAGTCTCAGGGGGTTGATATTTCGGATAAGCACATTGAGGTGATTGTCCGACAGATGACTAATAAGGTGCGGATGGAGGATGGGGGTGATACTACTATGCTTCCTGGGGAGCTGGTGGAGTTGCGGCAGGTGGAGCAGGTGAATGAGGCGATGTCGATTACTGGTGGTGCGCCGGCGGACTATGTTCCTGTGTTGTTGGGTATCACTAAGGCTTCGTTGAATACTGATAGCTTTATTTCTGCTGCTTCTTTTCAGGAGACGACGCGGGTGTTGACGGAGGCTGCGATCGAGGGTAAGTCTGATTGGTTGCGGGGGCTGAAGGAGAATGTGATTATTGGGCGTTTGATTCCGGCTGGTACGGGGTTCAATGCCTATGAGGATCAGCTAAGTGCGGATATTTCGCTGGATGGTGGGGTGTTTGATGATGAGGATGTTCGGGGCTTGCCGGAGGGGGGGGTTCTGGACGATCGCTCGGCTCGTCGTGCTTATGCGATCGAGTCTGGGTTTGGTGTGGGTTCTGGTTCGGGTGTTGAGGTGGATGATGAGTTTGAGGAGGAGGTTGAGGTTGGGGATGATGATTTTGTGGCGGATGGGGATGATGATGCGATGGGGGCGATCGAGGATGATGACTTTGAGCTTGGGGATGACTATGACGATGAGGACTAATGTGGTTGCCTAGTTATTTTCTCTTTTTCAAAAGCGACAGGCGTGTCGTTTTTGGGAAAGGAACAAGAAGCGCAACTGGCAGATCGCCTACAGGCATTCAAAGCCCCCCCTTACTAAGGGGGGGTTCGATCGCCTACAGGCATTCAAAGCCCCCCCTTACTAAGGGGGGGTTGGGGGGGTACTTGGGGGTTAACAGCAGGTTGGGGTATAACATCTACATTGAGAACGCGACTTCGGCAAAAGGTAAATCTGGAAAAGGATGGCATCAGGGTTTTCTCTGGTGTCTCGTCATACTTTGGGACAGGTGGAGGTTTTGGGAGTGGGGGCACTGGTGACAAAAGCACCTGGATCGGTGATTATTTAGCTGGTGTTGCGAGGCTGGCGGTAAGTTGGCTGAAATGTCATTTTTGCGTCGCGAGCCTCGCAGGCTTACTGGGCAAGGGTTTCATGGATTTTTATTGAGCGGGCACAGGTGTGAAATCCAAGAAAAAGATCTGACCCTCGCAAATGGCCTCTAGGCATCTTGCGCTGTATGGGGTTTAATGTAGAGGACTCCCCACTCGTTGGGGAAACTAATTGAATGGAAACAATGTCTCCCGTGGGTCGTCCGCTTGTGTTTATCCTCCCCACTCGTTGGGGAAACTAATTGAATGGAAACCCAAGGGGCTGAGCAATCACTTCGATTGGTGACTCAATGAACTCCCCACTCGTTGGGGAAACTAATTGAATGGAAACTCTTTGGGAGAATGGCTCAAACACTTCTACCCCCGCCTCCCCACTCGTTGGGGAAACTAATTGAATGGAAACTTTGCTGATGCCGACAATCCTCGGTCGGCGAAACAAATTTCTTGCTCCCCACTCGTTGGGGAAACTAATTGAATGGAAACTACGCCTCCCAACCTTCACGGTTATGGCCTATAACTCCCCACTCGTTGGGGAAACTAATTGAATGGAAACTGTACCCACACAGTGATTGTGCGATGGCCTGTGCTAGCTGTCTCCCCACTCGTTGGGGAAACTAATTGAATGGAAACGCAACGGTGGAGCCTCTTTGATGATTTCCGGGTTTACTCCCCACTCGTTGGGGAAACTAATTGAATGGAAACTAGACGAAGCTTAACGTAGAACACATTAATAATTCCTTGCCACCAATCTCTCCCCACTCGTTGGGGAAACTAATTGAATGGAAACGAGGCAACGCAAAACTGTTTCGGCAGCAGCTTTTTGTTTATCTCCCCACTCGTTGGGGAAACTAATTGAATCCCACATTCCGCACCCCCAACTGGCACATAGGCGGGTTGAGGGGGTAAAAGTGAATCATCCGAGACAAAAATGAGTAGAAATGCTCAACTATCTCGGTCACTCAACATCACCCAGTAGTCCATT
>NZ_JAHRFC010000079.1:0-21817 GCF_020883015.1 Microcoleus sp. CAWBG640 | reverse complement strand
GTATATTGTAGGACAACGTTCTATCTGATGTTGTCACATATCTTTATGGAAAAGATTCAATGTTTTTACTTCTGCTAACAAAGCCGTCCTATAAGGACGGGGTTTTAGACCCAATTTCTGTGATAAACCGGATTTAGTGTTAGCTAATTTTTTTGTATAAGAAAGCTAAAAATTCTATCTCTGTGTTAGCTCCCTTTTTCCCGTCTCCCCTGGGTCCAAGAAACTGCTCAACATCTGTTCGCAATTCTCGCGATGCCCAAATTCCAAGTTTGACTAGGAAGGCGGTGGTCTGTCTTGTGATAGCTGTGGAGGACATCACTAATCCCTGTGTGAATTAAGTTTTCTATATTGATCAACTGTTCGGAAGAACATCGCACCTGGACGGTTTTATTTGACATGGCATCCAAGGGTGAGAGCGCAGTATAGGTATTGGGAATGCGACTGAGTACATAAGCAATTAAATCCTGTCTCAAGCCAGAAGGTGCAAAAGCTTCTTGGTAGGGATATCTCGGATAAGAATCCAAGATATTTTCCACTTCCTCTGTGACTACGGCTAAGGTAAGATTGACAAGAGTTTTATTCATTTTCCCAGTTCCTAAACACTGATTAACTACTATGCAGCCAAAATTAAGCTTAAATATCCCTGTTATTTCTGAGTCCTCTAGGAGTTTACAAAAATTGATGTAGTAGCTATTAGCAATCGCTGAGTCTTATAAGTAAGTTTGTAACTGCGATCGATATTCTATGGAAGACCTTGGATTAAACATTATCTGAGGAATGTGAGGAAATTATGAAGGAAAACATTTTGGTGGTACCATGATTCGGGATTTCCAGCCAAATACTTACCACCGCAGAATTTCCGCCACTTGCTGTGCTAATTTCAAAGGATCAAAAGGCTTAGCAATCACTCCCGCTACCCCCAAATCAGCAAATTCGCTCAAATCGAGAGCCTGTACCTTCGCAGTTAGGAAAATCACCGGAATCATCCGAGTAGCCGCATTATTTTGCAGCAAACTAAACAGAGTCAGTCCGTCCATATCCGGCATCATCACATCTAGCAAAATAGCGTCAGGGAGTTGAGTTTGGGCTATAAGCAATCCTTCGTTGCCATTGCGGGCAATCAGCACTGCCCAACCGCCTAAATGTTCTAAACAGGCCTGAATGACGCTACAGAGATTTTTTTCATCATCAATAACCAGAATCTGCTTGGCTGACATAAATTAAGACTCAAAATATTAAATATAGCAGATTTTTATTCCCGCCCCTGTTCCAAGGAGGGTGCAGGGAGTGTGAAATAGAAACTGCTTCCTTCTCCCACCACACTTTCAGCCCAAATTCTGCCACCATGCTGTTGCACGATGCTGCTACAGATAGCCAAACCTAAACCAGTGCCTCCTTTTTGCCTAGAGTCAGAAGCATCTACCTGTTGAAACCGCCCAAAGATATTTTCTAATTTATCGGCAGGAATACCGCGCCCTGAATCCTTGACTTCAAATAAAACCCGATCGCCCCAATCTTCAACGCTAACAGTTACGGTACTCAGTGCCGGTGAAAATTTAATTGCATTGCTAAGTAAATTTACCAGCATCTGAACGATCCTGTCTCGTTCGACCCAAATTTGCGCTGATTTCGATAAAATCGACAAATTAATCTTACTTTCATCAGCTAAAGCTTGTACACTTTTCACCGACTCCTCTATCAAATCAGCAACATCATACCACTGCTTATTTAGGGTAACTTGACTGGAATCTAGCCTTTCTAAGTCGAGAATATCATTTACTAAACGCACTAAGCGTTCGGTATCGTTTTTCGCAATTTCTAACATCTGTTGGGCCGTTTCCGGCTGATTTTTTAGCACTCCAGCAGCTAGCAAACCCAAGGAGCCGCGAATGGAGGTAAGAGGGGTTCGGAGTTCGTGGCTGACGATGGAAATAAACTCATTTTTCATTTTGTCAATTTCCTGACTTTCGGTAATATCTATGGCAGTGCCGACGTGACCAATTAGTTGACCTTCCTCGGAAATAATAGGGGCTGTTTTAACTCGACAAAAGCGGATTGTGCCATCCGGGCGGAGGTGACGGAACTGGCAGGTAAATTTGCGATCGAGAGATTGTGCAGCCGACCACAATGATAAAATGCGCTTGATGTCTTCTGGGTGGACGAACTTCATCCAGCCTTCCCCTAAAGCTTCTGCCAAGGTGAAACCAAAAATTGCTTGCAAGCGGGGATTAGCATAGATAAATTTCCCTTCAGCATCAATTTTAAAAATGCCCACGGGAGAACTCTCGCTGAGAGATCGAAATAAAGCTTCACTTTGCCGGACTTCGGCTTGAGATTTTTCGAGTTCTAAAGTTCTTTCCCAAACTCGTATTTCTAACTCTTCGTTGAGTTGTTGGAGGGCGTTTTCCGCTTCTTTTCGTCCGCTAATATCGCGCTGCACAGCCACCCAATGGGTAAACCAACCAGTTTCATCAGCAATGGGAACAATACTCAATTCTACCCAAAATTCTGTGCCATCTTTGCGATAGTTGATTAAGTCTACCCGCACTGATTGCCAATTGCTCAAAGCTGTCCGAATGCGCTCTAGACTTGCCCGGTCTGTTTTTTCTCCTTGCAAAATACGGGGAGTTTTGCCGATGACTTCTTCTAAAGTATATCCACTGATCCGGGTAAAGGCAGGATTAACATAAATAATCCGCGGGCCTGGTTCGTCAATGGGTCCAGCTTCGGTAATTAAAACAGCATCATTAGTTGTGGTGACAACGGATTCTAGCAGGCGCAATTGTAATTCTTTGGCTTTGCGATCGCTAATTTCTATGACAGTCCCCACCATCCGCACTGCTTCGCCTTCTTCACTGTAAAAAAATTTGCCCCTTGCCTCAATCCAGTGAATGCTACCATCGGACCAAACCACCCGGTATTCTTGAACGTAATCTTGGCGATCGCTTCTGGCCACAGCTATACTATTTCTGACCTCTTTTAAATCTTCGGGGTGAATGCAGTCTGCCCAATTTTTGCAACTTCCGTCAAAAGTTCCGGGTGCTAATCCAAACAACTGTTCGTGTTCCCTCGACAAAGTAATATGATTCTTCTGCAAATCCCAGTCCCAAAAACCCATCTTCGTAGCAGACAAAGCGAGGGTTAATTGCTGATTTATTCTCCGCAACTCTATTCCTACAAGAGTCACTCTCAATTCTTGGGCGATCGCGATTTCGCACTGCTTCCAAGGTAAAGATTTTAACCTCACAGTTTGTTGCCACAATTCAAAGGAATTGCGAGGAGACAAACTGCTAGTAGCAGACTCCGATTCCAGCGTTGAGTTCAGTTTCCCCGCCCAGTTGACATTTTGAATTACTTCAGGACGAAACCACAAAATATAATGCTTTTGCATCTGAGATATCGCCATCACCAACAAGCCACTAGCAACTTCTTTAAATTTTTCGGATTTTGGATAAGCTTTGGGCAAGGAATCTGTATAAAAAATATCATTATTTAATTGAGTTTCTACCCAGGTAATTAACTGTTGAATATCTGCCAATTCCGGGGTTTTGCCGATCGGTGTTAAATTTTCCTTGGCACATAGAACAGCACCGCTAGCACCAACTAATTCTAGCAACCGTTCTTTATGTTGGAGTAAACCTTCAGCAAAACGGTTATCGCGAGAAATATCTTCTGTAAATTCTGCAAAAATTGATTTTAAATAAGCTTCATATTCCCGGTCTTCACTATCTTTTTTTACGCTGAGTTCTAAAGCTATAATTTTTGCAAGCTGTTCGCAAGCAGTGCGCACTTCATAGCTGACATATTTGGGTTCTCGGTGGTGACAAGCGATTAATCCCCACAGCTTTTTATTTTTGATAATACTCATCGTCAAGCTAGCAGCAACACCCAGATTTTTGAGATATTGAATGTGGCAATGCGAAACGCTTCGTAAACTACTCAAACTCAAGTCTAGGGGCTGATGATTCAATGGATGATCGGCAGGAATTATTTCTACAGGCTGAAAGTTGATATCAGGAATAAACCGAATTAAATTATGGGTGGCGAGGTGTCTTGCTAGCTGAGGAATATCCGTATCTGGATAGTGCAATCCCAATAAAGGGTTCAAACTATCTACTTTGTCTTCGGCTACAACTTCCCCAGCATCTACCGTATCAAACTGATAGACTATCACTCGGTCAAATCCGATAATTTTTCTTGTTTCTTGGGCAACTATCTGATAGAGATTTTTTATATCTCGTGCATTCTGAATTTTGGTTAATGTTTTTTTAATTAAAGTAAATAAATTAAAAAAGTTTTTATACTCCGTGGACAATCTAGGTTCCAATTCAACAACTAAACAATTATTGGTACGGTAATATTTACCATTAAAGACTTGTTTAGTGCTGAGATGTTTGAGGTGTAAAATAATATTAACTGTCGTGTTTGATTTTTCCGAAAAAACTGCGCTCAGAGAATCGTTTTTTTGACATACCACAAATTCATCAAAACATTTCCCTAGGATTGCGTGGGGTTCTAAATTGAGGACTTCCCCTATATTGTTGCTGACTCGTACTATCTTCAAAAGGGGTTCTTCTAATACAAAAAGAATGCCATGAGATTGAATGTAGCCAGGGCTGTGAATTGGTGGGCATGGGATATTATAAATATCTAGGTCTGGGGGAATCATCATTTTTTTATATGGTTAATGGGTACTCGGTAATCGGTAATTCCTAATCGGTAATTGGTAATGGGTAATCGGTCATAAATAATCGTCTGTAGCTAACCAGCTATCGGGAGCATCCCGATTTTGCATAGGCGAAGCATGACCGCTGTAAATCTCTGGTTATCACTAATAAATTCTCTGCGGTCATGCTTCGCCCCTACGAATATATTTGCAAAACACAGATGCACCCTAGCCCTCAAATTACCCATCCTGGAATTACCTATTACTTATTACCCTTCGACTTCGCTCAGGGCGATGCCTATTACCGACAAACCCGCCGTAGCTCATGTTACTGAGACAGGCTATATTTTCACCTAGTTAGCGATGGTTAACGTTGGGTGAGTGCCAGCTTGTATCTAAGTTGAATCCGCTCTAAACGATTGAGAATCCTAGCAATTAATTCTGGTTCTACGATTGGCTTGTTCACGTAATCGTCAGCACCTGCGACAAACATTTGGCTGACTATTTCTGACTCGGAATGAGCGGTTAAAAATAGCACGGGGAGTTTGCCCCAGCGCAAGTCGTTGCGTACTGCCAAACATAGTTCGATACCGTTGTAACCGGGCATCTCTACATCTAAAATTAACAAATCGGGACAAGTTGTCTCTAGTACCTCCCAGAAATCTTTGGGTTCGTCTAATGTGGTTAGTTGAAATCCCCAAGGTTGGAGAATAATTTTGATGGCTGCCAGTAGATGTATGTCGTCATCTACCACCATCACCTTAGCTTCTGCTGGGCTAGTCTGGTCAAGAATCCGATCGACTGCTTTGAGTATATCTGCTGGAGGCATGGATTTGTGTAAAAAGCCCGCAGCTCCCAAACGCGCGACTTCTACCCGATCGCTCAATTGGTTGTAGTCGCTAAAAACAACTACGGGAATTTCTGGTTTGTGACGGAGGAGTTCGGCTAGGAGAGGACGTCCGTTTTCCTGGCTTCTGGAAAAGTTTAAATCTACCAAAATCGCGTCTGGTGGCTGGTTGGCGATCGCCATTTTGGCTGCTTCCCCAGAAAGTGCTACTTCTATGTCAAATTCCCAGGCTGATGCTTCTGTTTTGAGGCGATCGCTCTGCCAAGTATCATCATCCACGATCAGCAATTGACGGTGGCTCGAAACGCGATCGACAGGAGCATTCTCAGGTGCTGTTGCTGGCGAATCGAAGATACGTTGTAGCAAATTAAC
The DNA here is from genome assembly GCF_020883015.1 of Microcoleus sp. CAWBG640. Taxonomy (NCBI): domain Bacteria; kingdom Bacillati; phylum Cyanobacteriota; class Cyanophyceae; order Oscillatoriales; family Microcoleaceae; genus Microcoleus; species Microcoleus sp. CAWBG640. The sequence goes on along the minus strand of NZ_JAHRFC010000079.1, from coordinate 15,932 downwards.
TAAGGTATCTATCTGCTGTTTAGCCCCTGGTTTAAAGATGTTTTCCGTCTTAAATAAATCTTCGAGATTGCGCGCTATTTCCGAACCTTTTGGCATCCCTAAAGTTCCTAAAGAACCAACTAATTTGTGAGCTTGCATCTGAGCTTGTTGTCGTATTTTGTCGTCCAAAGTTCCGGCATTTAAGTTGGCGATCGCCTGCTCAAATATCTCCATTTTTTCGGGGAAATTTGCTTGGAAATTTGCCCTAATTTCTGCAATCACAGCCCAGACTTTTGCTTGATGGGAGTTGAGGTTAACTTCATCAATAGGCGTGGTGGCTGGGCTGGATAAAACTGCTTGACTTTTGGGATTTTCTGTGATTTGTGGAGCTACTTTTGGGAAATCGACATCCTCCGGGAGACTTTTGAGGCGGTAGCCCAGCCCGTACACTGTTTCCACTAAATCCACCATCATCCCCGCTGCTTTCAACTTTTGTCGCAAGCCCTTGATGTGAGCGGTAACAGCTTCTTCTTGCGGAAACTCCCCAGGGCACCAAATGCGATCGAGTATGGCACTGCGGCTGAATATACGGCGGGGATTTCTCAGAAAAAGTTCGAGCAAATTGTACTCTTTTGGAGTCAAGTGCAGCACTTTTTCTCCATAAGTTACTTCCGCAGTATCCAGATTAACTTGCAATCTTTCCCAAGTCAAATTTTGACTCAACAAGTTGGCCTTTCCGCGACGCAACAGAGCCCGAATTCGAGCTAGCAATTCCGGTACATTGAAGGGTTTAACTACATAATCATCTGCACCAGCTTCTAAACCTTGGACTCGATCCCCACTACTGTCTAAAGCTGTCAGCAATAAAATCGGGATTTGGTAGCCACAGGATCGTAATTCTCGACACACACTAATTCCATCGAGTTTCGGAATCATTACATCTAACAGAATTAGGTCGTAATCGTAGATTTGCGCCAATTGCAAGGCTGTTTCACCGTCTCCTGCGGTGTTGCAAGTATAATTGTGAGCCTCCAGGGAGCGTGTCAGTAAATTGACCGTCATTTTGTCATCGTCTACTATTAGAATTTTCATAGATTTACAGTTCTCAATCAGGGTAGGTTTTGGTTTTTGATGAGATTATTTTTCGCTATTTAAATACCTTCTATTTGGTGGTAAAGCCTGATACTAAACTCTTAAATTCACATCAAACAACAGGTAAAAGCGTCCCATCGAGTTATAAAAATCAACTCGCAGTCATGGCTTTTTGTGTTTGAGTGCCTGTTGAATTTTTTGAATCAGATATTGCGATGAATCTTGCTGCTTAACAATGTCTTCTAACTGAGAAACTGCTACTTCTGCCTGCTGTATTTCTTGAATTAGAGAAGTAGATGTTTCATTTTCATGCAAATGTATTTTATTTTTAGATTCAGAATTTCCATCTTTTTCTGAGATAAATTCTTCTAAATCTAACAGAGCCATTTCTGCCCGCTCAATTTTTTCTGTAACTGATTTAGCCACATTAGCACCAGCTCTGGCCGCCTCTGTCAGTGCTTGAACGCGCAGTTTAAATCTGCTTCCTATTTGCTCCATTTGCGTCCCCAATTCAAAAGTTTTACTGGCAAGTCTTGCAATCTCCATACTCACTTGACTCAAACCATTAGGTTGATTTCCCATTTGATTTGTGACTACGGCAACCTGTACTGCTAAATGCCTCACTTGTTCGATCGCTTCCCCGATTGTTCTGGAAGTGCGATTAACCGTTTCCAAATCATTAGCTATTGCTTTACCAACCCCTAAAATTTTATCTGTATTGTTGCAAATAGCATTAGCGCCCTGAAAAGTAGCCTGAAATGCCACACGACCTTCTGCCGAAATCAACTTGGCAATCTTCAAAAATTGCTGATTTTGTTGAGAAATTTCTTGAGCTTGTTTGACCAGTGCAGCTTGCTGGGGATTGGGAATATGATGAGATTTTTCTACTTGACGCTGCCTGGACTCTAACAGTTGACTGTATTCTTGAACTTTGGCCTGTTCTTGTTGAATCTTGGCGATATATTTTTGTCTTTCTAAGCGATATTTGTGAATTATTTTGTTAGCTTGTGTTAAAATATTAGACTGAGCCATTAGCAAAGTATGGACATCCAGAATGCGGAGATTGCGGTTTTCCATTTCCACAATAATGGGTTCGTATACCAGGTCTTTTTGTCGATTGAGAACTGCTTGTACTGCATCGTCTATTTTCCACTTTTCCGACAGCAACAAAGGCGGAATTCTCAGAAAATCTAACAGGAATCTAATCGGGCGCTCCCCATACAGTTTTACGCGATCGGGAATATTCATTTGCTCTTGAAACTTGACGCGAGAAATCATGCCCAGTACCTGAGAGTTATGAGTAATAATAACTCCCGGCAGTTCTGGCTCTTGCCCAAATTTTTGAGCCACGACTTGTCCCAGAGTTGTAGAACTCACTTGGAACTGGTGAGACGGCAGATGTCCGATTGTGGAATCGGGGGCGAGGTGACTTAGATTGCTCATTTACCCTGTAGTGTCAATAAGTAGAAGTTAACAACTTATATATTTACATTATACTAAAATAAGATTGTTTATCCTTCCCCACCAGATAAGCTTTTTATCTTGAGGAAAATTTTGAAGCTCAAGCCTAAAATTCCCTGACTACTACTTGCCTCTGAAGTTTTTGGAAGTGGTAATGGCTGCTGCAACTGAGGTTACATCTCCAAAACACAGTTTTTCATGTTTGATTATTTAAAGCAACCGGGAAAATACCTAGATTGAAACCAAAAACCTTAAATCTTACTTTACCACTAACAACCTTGGAGGTTGTGTACCATTTGTTACAGCAAATGGTTCAACTTCCAGGGGCGATTTGGCTGGGAGAGCAAAATTTCCTTTCCTTGGAAAATGAGCAAGTAATTCCATCCGAAAGGTTTGCAGCCTTGTTGTCGGAGCGGTTTAACGCCTTGGTGCGTGGAAGGCAAAATAATTTAGGTACAAACCAGCATCAAGAAAGTGCAAATAAGCTCGATCTTCTATGGAATGTGGAGTTGACTTTCGAGCCGCAGGCGATCGCAAATTTTCTCTCTCCCCTGGCCGACAAACTCTCCAAAACAACGCCAGAGGCCTCACTCACCCTAGACCCGATTGCTCTCAAAAAAAGACTCAAAAATATCAAGCCAAATTCACCGGAACTTCAAAGTAAATTCACTTTCGACTTGCTAGGGATTATTGCCGATAGCTCTCGGAAAAACAACGATTATTTGGGTATATATCCAGGGATAATCGAGAGCAATTTATCGGAACAAGGGCGAAATGAAGAAAACCCAAACAGCCACAATTTAGACATGGTTGGTGAAGTTAGCATCCCTAATTCTTGTGTAGCATTTTGTCAACCAGTGGAAGATGCTTTGCAGCAGCAACTCGCACAGGAGCGACTTTTAAATCAGGTAACAACTCAGATTCGTCAGAGTTTAGAATTGCCAGCAATATTGTCAAAAGCAGTGGAACGAGTTCGAGATTTTTTGGAAGTAGACCGCTTGATAATTTATCAATTTGAAAAATCGCAGAAAGCGGAAAAACACGACTTAGATATAGAAAATTTAACGCTATTTAATCAACCTGTAAACAGGCCATTGCATCAAGAAAATCGCAAGTATTTAGGTCGCGTAACCTACGAATCTTTAGCAAATAATACTATTTCCTCTGTCCTGAATTTTGGCGAAGATGCTAATTGCTTACCACAGGGAGTTATCGACCAAGAAAAATATCGTAAAGGTTTAACATTTGCCCTTAAAGATGTGGAAAAAGCCTATGCTTCCCAGCCATGTTTTTTAAATTTGATGCGACAAGCTAAGGTGCGGGCTAAATTGCTAGTGCCCATAGTGGTTCAAGATGAATTGTGGGGACTGCTAATTGCCCACCATTCTACTTGTCGCGACTGGGAAGAAAGTAAAAAAATCTTTTTGCAGCAAATAGCAGAACATTTGGCGATCGCCATTTATCAAGCCGAACTCTATGCTGAAGTGCAGCAGCAAAAGCGCACCTTAGAACAGCGGGTAATTGAACGCACCACAGAACTTCGCGATGCCCTCGCAGCCGCCCAGTCAGCCAGCCTCGCCAAGAGCGAATTTTTAGCAGCTATGAGTCACGAATTGCGGACTCCCCTCACCTGTGTCATCGGCATTTCGGACACGCTGCTGCGCTGGTCCTATGGCAAAGTGGGCAGTAAAGAAGTGCCGATCGCCAAACAGCGACAGTACCTAAAAACTATCCGCGACAGCGGCGATCACTTATTAGAATTAATTAACGATATTTTGGATTTGTCCCAAGTAGAAGCGGGAAAAGCAGTCTTAAAAATCAGCGAATTTTCTCTTTCAAAATTAGCATCTCAAAGTCTGCACGCCCTCAAGGAAAAAGCTGTGGAAAAAGGGGTAGAACTGGTACAAGAACAGCGGATAAATCAAGAATGGGACCTCTTCACCGCTGACCCACGTCGCTTGAGACAAATTCTTTTTAATCTTTTAGGAAATGCGATTAAATTTACTCCCGAAGGCGGGCGAGTTATCCTGCGGATTTGGGTAACAGAAGATAACAAACGCACACCGATAGTGCGGATTCCCGGTACTACATCCCCAGGCAGAATCGCGGTTTTTCAAATCAAAGATACGGGCATTGGAATTCGCGAAGATCAGCGTTCTCTCTTGTTTCAAAAATTTCAACAATTGGATTCTCCCTACTGTCGCGAATACGGTGGTACCGGTTTGGGATTAGCATTAACTAAACAGTTAGTAGAACTCCACGGCGGTGCGATCGAAGTTGAATCCACCGTAGATGTAGGATCTACTTTTACAGTTTTCATACCCCTTCAGAGTCTCACTAAAGAGGAATACTCAAAATTAAAGTATGAAAAATTAAATTCATCTTTACCCCTGCATTCTTCCTCCTTGCGAGGTAGTCTGGTACTGATAGAAGAAGAGGAAGAAACGGCGATGGAGATTTGCGATATATTGACAGCAGCGGGACTTCAGGTGGTGTGGATGATTGAAGGTTCGGGGGCGGTAGAACAAATTGAACTATTGCAACCAAATGCGGTGATTATTGATATGCGTTTGCCCGGTATGAATGGCGGAGAGATTATTCAAAAATTGCGCCAAAAACCAGCTACTAAAAATATGAACATTCTCGCTTTAACTGCTCAAGAAATTCCAGCTAGTGAGATTTATTTGGTGACTGCGGGAGCTAATGATTGTTTGGTAAAACCGATTAAACCGCAGCAATTGCTGGAGAAAGTGGTTGGTTTAATGGCTAATGGTAATGGGGCCTAGGGAATGGAGTATGGGGCAACCCCCCTTGGGGGCAGGGCTGTTTCATTCTGGTGACAAATCAGGGTTTTGTAGGGGTAGTGGATGGTGCGTGCCTACCATCCCCATCCTCCCCATCTACTTTCTTTGCCTACCCTCCCCGTCCACTTCCTGATTCCTGCTTCCCTGTGCTTCCAGAGTTATTTGACAGCACAAATCAACCCGAAACGAATCAATCCGCTTTGATAGCCACGACTCATCAACGAGAGCGCCAGAGCCGCTTGAATGGTCGTCCAACCGCTAGTCAACAAACCCCAAATCGCACTAGGAGTAAAAGCAGAATCGATCACTATATCCCAAAAAGGAGCCACAGCTTTTGACCAGTCAGCAGTCCGAATATTTTTAAAAGGCAAACTGCGGGTAATTTCTTCATATTCCGGCAAAGAAATCACATAAGGTAAAGCATAAACCCGGTAAATTTCTGCCAATTCTTTTCTTTCTGCATCTGTTAATTCTCCGGCGGTTTCTCCCACTGGACGGTGACACCAAGTGGCCAAAATCAAAGTTCCCCCCGGCTTGAGGACGCGGTAACATTCCTGCAAAAATTTAATTTTATCTGGCATATGTTCGCCACTTTCTAGGGACCAAACCAAATCGAAGGAGTTGTCAGGAAAAGGCATATTCAAAGCATCTGCCACCAAAAAATTGACATTGCTTTCGAGTCCAGCAATTTTAGCCCGTTCCTTGGCTCTGTTGGCTTGTACTGGACTCAGAGTAATGCCGGTAGCTGTAATCCTAGTTTCCGTTTTACTTTGTCCAGGCGATCGACTAAAATTGCGATCGACCCGATCATCTAACCTGAAATTATTTCCAGCTACAGAACTAAACTTTTCGGTCAAATACAGCGTACTGCCACCGATGCCACAGCCGACATCGAGAATGCTGTAAGGTTCAGAGATTTGGGTCTCGGATGGTGCTCCTGCCCAGTCAAGCAGTTCTTCAATCAAATCTATCTGAGCTTGTCGGCGTTCTTTCTTTAAGTTTCCATCCGGGCCGTAGTAACCGTGGTGCATATGTTCGCCCCACACCTGTTCCCACAGACCGCTGGAAGCGTCATAAAATTGCTGAATTTGCTGGTAAAGTGTTGATGTCATCGCACGATCGCAAGTTATTAAAGAAATTCTACCGTTCTTTTGCCATTCTTGTCATCTTTTGCGATTTAAGTTCCAGGGGTAGATCTGATTCTATAGCCGGAACTCAAGGCCGAATGTTTGAAATTTCAACCCACGTTCAATCTCAAATCTAAAATCTCAAATCGAATGACTGTCTCGCGAACTATTTGCTTGGGTTTTATAGCCGTCATTACCCTAGGTGCTCTCTTATTATTGATGCCTTTTTCCACAAGTGACGGAACTTGGAGCGACCCCATCACCGCACTCTTTACTTCTACTTCTGCTGTCTGCGTCACGGGCTTGTCAGTGGTAGATGTCGGGAAATATTACTCTTTTTGGGGCCAACTCTGCCTGGTTTTTTTAGTGCAAATAGGTGGTTTAGGCTATATGACAGCCACTACTTTCTTACTGCTCTTACTCGGTCGCCGATTTGGATTGAAAGACAAAATTGCTATCCAACAATCCCTTGACAAATCAGGTCTAGATGGTGTAGTGCAACTGGTACAGTCAATTTTAGCAACAACGCTGTTGTTTGAACTAACAGGTGTGTTTTTGCTGATGTTGGTTTTTGTACCGCAATTTGGATTTAAGGATGGTCTGTGGTCGGCTATTTTCCACAGCGTTAATGCCTTTAACAATGCGGGTTTTAGCCTCTATTCAGACAATTTAATCGGCTATAGGGGTTCGCCTCTGATCAACCTTACCATTGGTGGTTTGATTATTTTTGGAGGCATTGGCTATCAGGTAATTATGGAAATGTACCTGTGGCTACGCGCTTGCTTCAATAAAAGTCCGATTTGCACAGTTTTTTCCCTAAATTTTAAAGTCGTTACCAGCACAACTGCTGTACTTATATTTTTAGGAACTATCGCATTTTTGGCCATGGAATACCACAATCCTGAAACTCTCAGTCCCCTCAGTTTTGGTCAAAAAGTTATGGCTGCTTGGTTTCAATCTGTGACTCCTCGCACGGCGGGATTTAATACAATTGACATTGGCAAAATGAGCGAAACAGCACTATTTTTGACCATCGCCCTGATGTTTGTTGGCGCTAGTCCTGGCAGCACTGGTGGCGGTATCAAAACCACAACTTTTAGGGTCTTGTTTAGCTGTACCGCAGCAGTTCTTGAAGGGAAGGAGCAGGTGGAGTGTTATCAGCGCCAAATCCCTATACCACTGATTCTCAAGACTATTAGCGTGGTGTTTGGCTCCCTGATGGTGGTGATAGTATCTGCAACTTTAGTTGAGCTGGTTAATCCCGAACTAGAATTTATTCAGGTGCTATTTGAGGCAGTGTCAGCTTTTGCGACGGTGGGACTTTCTACGGGGATTACTGCGAAGATTTCGGCGATCGGCAAGTTGATCCTGATTGCTACTATGTACATAGGTAGGGTTGGCGTGTTGCTGCTGATGAGTGCGGCTGTTGGCGATCCGAAACCCAGCACTTTTAAATATCCCGAAGAAAGTTTGTTAGTGGGATAGTCGCATCTTGCCTTGTTGCCGATCGTCTAAACAATGGGCAACTGCTCAAATTAACTTTCAACACACACCAAGAATTCAACGTTTAGGTTTTGCTCTGTTACCGGGCGGGCAGATTCTATGAAATTTTGAAAATTAGGAGACTTAGTTTTGAATATCAACGTAAACCTGTCATCTTTAAACTTTTTTCGCAGTTTGCGCGCTGAAAACAAGCAGTTTGCAGTTATTGGTTTGGGACGCTTCGGCAATGCTGTGTGTTCGACTTTGCACAGTTTAGGCTATGAAGTCTTGGGGGTTGATAGCGATGAAAAAAAAGTCACTCAAGCTTTGAGCGATCGCATTGCTGCTCATATTGTACAGTTAGATTCTACCGAGCCTACGGCTCTTAAGGAAGCAGGCTTATTTGAATTTGATACAGTGATTGTGGCGATCGGCAATTATTTAGCAGCAAGTATCACCACAACCCTAAATCTTAAGGAAGGCGGGGTAACTAATGTCATAGCTAAAGCTTCTTCGGAAACTCACTTAAAAATTCTCAAAAAAGTCGGGGCAGATCATGTGGTTTTTCCCGAACGAGAAATGGGCTACTCTTTGGCACGTACTCTGACAAAACCCAGTATTTTAGAGCGCTTCGACCTCGATCCCGATCACAGTATAGTAGAGTTGCTCGTTCCTGAAAAATTTGATGGCAAAACCATCGCGGAGTTGGAACTCCGTCGCAAATACGGTTTGAATTTGCTAGCTGTGGGGCGAAATGACAAGTTTGAAATTAATCCGCAGCCCAATGAACGTTTGAAACAGGGTGAGGCGATGGTTGTAATTGGTTCTAATAAAGATATCAATCGCTTGCCAATTTAACAGCTCGCCCTGGGGACAATCTAGAGTTAACGTACTTGTAACTGAGGCTGGCTATCTGTTCACCGCGATCGCTGGTTGTCCAGCTTGGTTCAGTGATTAGTGGATAGCCACTTTGTTTCACAGCCGGCTCTGAAAATTCAACATATTTTGCACGTAAGCTTTGCCCCAAACTAGCACGACTAGCACCAGACCGAGTTCGATCGGCCAAGGACACACCGCCATAAACCAGATTAAACAACCCATGCCAATGATGGCCGCTATAGGAGCGGGAATGCCGTCGAGGGTTCTTCTGTCAGTCCCTGTAGTAATCACCGCAGCCACTAAAAACAGAGTTAAGGGAATCAAGCAAGTTACGAGCATAATTTTTTACCCATCAAAAGTTTTGTATGCGATCGACATCACCATATTTTGACACTCCAGGGGCGTGAATGCACGCGACTTGTACGCAAAGCTGTGTAACCTTACACAAAACTCTCATAAATCCATTATTTAACAATATCTTCTTGTTAAAGATTATATGCTCAGCGATGGAGTGCCAACTTGATGCTCTTAATATTGCCCCCCAATGAACTAAAAAACATTGGCCAAAAGGCCAAATTTTCGATCGCGCGATCGGGGTCCTTACAAGCTATACTGAGCGTTGCCGTCATTTACTGTAGAGCGTGAATCCGTGGGCTGGGCAATTTTGTGGGCAAACCAGAAGCAAATATAGAAAGCTCCAGGCGCGGGGGTCCTTGAGGATCGATCGCTCAAACATGAGGTCCGATCGCCTCTGCCTCATGACTCCTGCTATCGGTCGAATAGTAGACAGTAGCGGACAACTACTACTAACCCTGTAGAGATAGCCAGTCTCAGTTGATTAAATAACTAATCTACCTGTGGTCATAACACCCTAAAATATTTTTCCGTTTTAGGATCTGTCGCCCAACTTTAAAAATCCCGATCATGTCCCCCCTCAATACGTGACCAATGGGTTTATGTGTATCTCGATTTAAGACAACCAAAACACGGGAGCGACTACGTAATTTAACTGATAACTCAACTATTTTAAATTCTCTACGCAAGTTCCAAACCACCAATATTCCTGGCTGACAATTGATTGTAGACTCCAGTGGGCTTTAAATTGCGCCCATAACACAGTGTTTATTCGTAAGTATGAGGTAGGTGAGGACTTGCATCGGCCATCAAAAAACAAGTCGGCGAAAAACGAAGCAAAAATGAGTTGAGAATTGGGCGATCGCTAACCAGAGTTAGTAGAATTTGTAAAGACTAGGTAAAGTCTTGATGAAGAATCTGTCAAAAGCGATCGCAAGTAGCAACAAAATCCAAAAACTATTCCATAATTAAATTATTACGAACATCGTCACTAAACAAAAGAGCAAAAAGTTATGAACACCAAACTCCTCTCAGCTTTAACTGCCACCGCTGCTGCGACCGCTTTATTGGGTGCATCCGCTCCCGCCCAAGCCTTCTCCTTTGGGACCAACGGCATCACCTTCGGACAAAATCAAGATGTCCAATTTAATTTCAAAGAATCTCACGGGGCTTTCACTTCCTCTTTGGGCATCTACGAAGTCAACGGCTTCTCACTCTCTAAAGTTGCCGACTTGTTTTCGGAAACTAAATCCTCAGACGACGGCAGCGTTAACGAATGGAAAGGAACACTGGGCAATACAGTCCTGGGTTCTGGTTCCTCAGTCTTCACCTTCCTAGCCAATAAAGTTTACACCTTGGGACTCTCCAGCGATAACGGCATGGTCTACTCCACATCGGGTCTGAACCTGAACGTCGCCTATACTGGCAGCCAGCAAGCCGTATTTGGTGCGTCATCCTCCCTGTGGAACGCACTCGGCAAAGAAACAACCTCTGCATTCCAAGCCGCTGGGTCCTACACAGATGGAATAGGTTCTCTGTTTAACGGAGGCACATTAATCTCCTTCGACGATCGCGGTGGCGGCAACGACACAGACTTCCAAGACTTCACCGTGAGCGCCGAAGCAGTCCCCGAACCAATGACAATGACTGGTTTAGCTCTCGGTTTCGGTGGCTTGATTGCCGCCCGTCGCCGTCGCGCCAGCAAAACTGTTTCCTAGTATTTACCAGTTACCTGATAAATAAATTCGGAAAAATTTAATAAGCTTTGCAGGCGTGCTGATGGGACATCAGCTCGCCTTTTGCTATGGGAAAGCAAGACAATGGAAATTAGTCCTCCTCAGCAGCTTCGCCACCGACAACAACATTGCGAATCCGCAAACTAGGGCCACCGCAGCCCACGGGTAAACCGCTTTGTCCACCCTTTCCACAGCCGCCGGATTCATCCCAATAAAAATCGTCGCCGATCGCCTCAATGTCAGCTAAAGTGCTGAAAACATTACCAGAAAGAGTGACATCCCTTACTGGTTCGGCCAATTTGCCATGGCGAATCATCCAAGCTTCCCCAGCACCAAAGGTAAACATTTCACCGTTAGTCATGCCACCTTGCCAATTCCGTGCATATACACCTTCTGTGATGCCGGAAAATAAATCAGCCACCGGTGTCGTACCCCGTTCGATCCAAGTATTAGTCATGCGGACGATCGGCGGATAATGATAATCCAAACAGCGAGCGTTCCCAGTCGGTACTTCTCCCAATTTGCCAGCAGTTTCGCGGGAGTGCAGCCTTCCCACTAAAGCACCATCCTTAATTAACTGAGTAGTAGTAGCCGGAGTGCCTTCATCGTCGTAGAAATAACTACCCCGGTGTCCCCCAGGTGCTGCGCCGTCAAAAATTTGCAACTCTTTTGGGCCGAATTGGCGGCCGAGGGTCATTACCTCCATGATGTCGGGATTTTCGTAGGCCATGTCAGCTTCCGAGAGGTGGCCGAAGGCTTCGTGGACGAATAATCCGGTCAGAATTGGGTCAATAACCACCGTGTAGGTGTTGCCACAGACGGGGGGTAAGGCTAGGGAATCTACAGCTCTCTGGGCGGCGCTGCGAACTTGAACATCGAGATCGATTAAGTCTTCGTAAGCTTTGCGGGAACCGGTGGTTTCGCGGCCGGTTTGTACGGTTTCCCCGCTGCGGGCTGTGGCGGCAAAACGCATTTCCATATCTGCCCAACCTTGTTCGAGCATTGTACCTTCGGAGGTGGCGAGGATGATGCGCTGGGTGCTGTCGCCGTAGCGGACGGAGATGGTGGCGATGCGTGGGTCAATGCTGCGGAGAATTGCCGCGTAGCGATCGCACAATTGCTTTTTTTCGATCAGGGGAACCAGACGGGGGTCTGTTCCAGTCAGCGGTAGGAAGCAAATATCCTGTACTGGGGTGACAGGTGCCAGAATTGTTTCTGACTCGCCGATCAGTTTGGCGGAGGCGATGGCTTCTTCAATTCTGTCGGCGAGGGTGGAAAGTCGGTTAAAACTAGCAAAGCCCCAGCCGCCTTTGTGACAAGCTCGAACTTGGCCGCCAATGGAAATTCCTTCACTCAGGGTTTCAATTTTTTCACCCCGGAGCAGGATGTCGGTACCTTCGGCTTCTTCTAGACGAATTGCTAGATAATCTACCTGGTTGCGGTAGCGTGCCATTAAGTCGGACAGCAGATTTTTTGAGTCAGCAATCGAGGTGGGCATGAGGAAAGCAGGTGATTAACTGCATCTATTTTGCACTTTTGCCAGGGCGATCGGTTTAGTTGAGCCAAAATATCAGCCCTAGCGCGGAGATTGCGGCTTACTTGGTACGGTTGTGCCAATATCGGGAATTGACAAAGGTAGATATGCTGTGAGTCAGGAGGGAAAGGCAAAAATTTAACGCAATTTGTTAATCCTTGTGGTGCCTCAATCCTAACTCCTGAACTTTCAAATTAAATAAATACTTCATCCTTCATGCCTCCGAAGGTGGATTTATAACTGTGAATACTTACTTTTTACCGACAATAAGCGAAATTTTAGCCGCCTCTGGCCCAGAACATGAGCTCAGCTTCTGTGATGGGAAGTTGGCGGGAGAAAACAACCGCCATCGCTGTCCAGGTAGTCGCGGGGCTTCCCGGCTGAAAGCGGAACAGGAATGGTACGGTGCGATCGCCACTTTAAATCAAATGCTCGATCGACAACAACAGGGACAAAAAACTGATTCCTGGGGAACAAATTGTCCCTCGACTGTTCCCAATTCCTGCCATGGATTAGTGCTATCGGGTCCATCTTCCGTTTTAACTAACCCAGCCGTGGCTTCCGGCTTTGCCAATTGGATTTTTACCAGTATTCCCGACAACGATGCAGCTTTGTGGTCTTTTCGGACCCGACAAACTTTAGCTTTACTGCCGGCGGGTGATGTGCAAATCTCAGGCCCGGCTGCTGCGCCTGCACTGGCTTTGGCGATGGGCGATCCTTTAGCTAACGAGCAGTTTTGTTTGGTTCTCACAGCTAGTTTTAGCTTGGTGATGGTTTTAGGCGAAAATGCTCTGGGCATTCCAGCTTTTCTATTTTCTTTCGATCCCCAAGTAGTCGCAAAAGCTTGGGAAGTTTTGCGACGCAGGGTGACTGAAAGTGAAGGTTTGCTAGGAATTTTTGACAGCGCCATCAATTTAGATGTGAGTCAATTTACTGCTCATTCTACTAAATTAGATGCAATTTTTCAGCAGTTTTATCCTGTGGAACCAAATTATCAAACAGTCATGCAGTTCAGTCGCTTGTTGTTGCATAATTTGCCGATTGGCAAAGAAGAAACAGGCAGATTTAAGGAGGAAAGAATTGATGATAGTTTGAGAGACAGGCATGAAAAATTACAGGGGAAGAATCTCAACTGTAAATCTCCGATTCCTCACGCTACTAAAGAGGTGGAATTGCTACAGGCGATCGCCCACGAAGTCCGCACTCCCTTGGCTACGATTCGCACTCTCACTAGATTGTTGCTGAAACGTCCCAAACTAGATGCCGTGGTAGTCAAGCGTTTGGAAATGATTGATGCCGAGTGTACCGCTCAGATCGATCGCTTCGGCTTAATTTTCCGGGCTGTAGAAATGGAAATGTCTCAAGCGAAAAATTCCGGCGTACAACTAACAGCCATGTCCCTCGGTGAAGTGCTGCTGGATAGCATTCCGCGCTGGCAAAAACAAGCAAGTCAGCGGAATCATACTTTGGAAGTAATTGTCCCGAAAAAATTGCCGACAGTAGTTAGCGATCCGACTATGTTAGACCAGGTTTTAACTGGTTTGATTGAAAATTTTACTCGCACTTTGCCATCGGGGAGTCACATTCAAGTGGGGGTAACATTGGCGGGAAATCAGTTAAAGTTGCAGTTGGAATCGGAACATTTATCTGAAGGTAATGATACCTCAACTTTTGCCACTAAGGCTAATAGTCCTTTGCGGTCGATCGGACCTTTGTTGATGGTGCAGCCAGAAACAGGAAGTTTGAGTTTAAATTTGAGCGTCACTAAGAATTTATTTCGGGCGGCTGGGGGAAAATTGGTGATTCGTCAGCGGCCCCAAAAGGGTGAGGTGATGACGGTGTTTTTGCCACTGCAATAGTTATGGCTCATGATGAGATAGTTGTTGAATCGAATTCAATCCAGTAACAAATGCTGGCAATTCAACTCTGCACCCCGTCTTTCTACAGCAATTGCTGCTAGATAATTTGGTGCAGGAATCAGCGCTTTTAAATACCATAAATTCGGTGCTGTAGGCGCGACCCCATCCCGTAGGGAATCGCCCTCGACGTTCAAAAGCCGTGCGGGTTCCCCTGGAGTTAGGGAAACGCTAAACCGATGGAGGGGAAAGCTCAATCCGTCTCCGATCGCCTTTATGTAAGCTTCTTTGCGAGTCCAGCAATTAAAAAATGCTACTAATTTTTCCTCGGCTGAAACTGTCTTAAATTCGGTGTTTTCTTGGGGGGAAAAAAACCGCTCAGCAATTGACTCCATGTGGGGAACGGGACGGATTTTTTCGATATCTACTCCGATTTGGCGGCTCCGAGTCAGGGCATATAAAGCTAAGCCTTGAGAGTGAGACAAGTTAAAACTAAGTGTGCTGTCCAAATTGGCGGCTATTTCTGGCTTGCCGCAGGGGCCGTAACTGAACTCCACTAGGTTGGGAGCGACCTTCAAATAGCGGCTCAGGATGGCTCTGAGCGCGCCTCTGCCAACGATAAAATGGTTTTTGTCTCGATCAAACCTAAAGCGTTCTGCCCTCTGTAATTCGCTATCACAGAGGGTTTGTGCTAAGTTTTGGATCTGCGATAGGGGTCGATCGAGATTAACGCGCCAGATATGAATGTCTGTGCTCGATATTGTTAAGTCTGCGGCTGCGCTTTCCCAGATGCGATCGGCATCTCCCATCAATCTTTACCTCCTGTCGGGCAGTTTTTACCATAACTTGTTATGCTTAGATAACTTTATCAGGAGTTAGGCAGCTCGATGCCAGAAACCAAGTTTCTTCCTAGATCTATACTTGAGAAAGCCAGGATTTTTCAGAGAAACCCGGTTTCTTTGCGTAAGTGCTATTAAGTTTTGGCTATCTTTTTCGCCCAGTAACAGTTGCAAAAGCTTGAGGGATGCTGAATCTGACCACTGCAAATCATCCAAAAATATTACTAAAGGATGTTCTTTTGTGGTAAAGACAGAGATAAATTTTTGAAACACTAAATTGAAGCGGTTTTCGGCGGCACTTCCCAAAAGTTCTGAGACAGGCGGTTGTTTGCCAATAATTCGTTCTAGTTCAGGAATTACTTCTACAATAACTTGACCGTTTTCGCCAACAGCCTGCTGAATTTTGGTTTGCCATTCCTGAAGTTGAGCATCGCTTTCTGACAATAATTGCCCCATTAAATCTCGGAAGGCTTGCACAAAAGCACTAAAGGGAATGTTGCGTTGAAATTGGTCATATTTGCCTTTGATGAAATAACCCCGCTGGCGAACTATGGGTTTGTGAACTTCGTTGACTACAAAGGTTTTGCCAACGCCGGAAAATCCTGCAACTAACATCATTTCGCTGCGGGATAAATTCGATCCCCCCCAGCCCCCCTTCTTAAGGCTATGCCTTACTCACATCTTTCTTAACAAAGTCGCTCCGGCTTGAGCCGGAGCGGTTTGTGAGGCGATCGCCCGAAGCGTGAGCTTGACAACCAGGAAGTGAATCAAGTAATCCTCAAATGACGT
>NZ_JAHRFC010000078.1:0-22194 GCF_020883015.1 Microcoleus sp. CAWBG640 | reverse complement strand
GGTTGAAAGGAGAGAATGATGCGTTGCTGTTCTACTTGTTCGCCCAAGTGTCTCTTTCTTCTTCCTTCGTGTCCTTCGCGTCTTCGCGGTTCAGTCGTTCTTCCCTCTTTTGGCGCTTTTTTTTAAGTTTTTTTTAACGAACCGCGAAGACGCGAAGAGCGCGAAGAAGGAAGAGGAGGAAGGGTTAAGATGTGAGAATTATTCGTTTGATGCCTTCTTTGAGGATCGGAACGTTGAAGTTGATCAGAAGGCCTAGGCTGTTTTTGGTCATTTTAAGATAGGAGATAACTTGGGCTTCATGGATGGGAGTTAGCTTTTCGACAGCTTTTAGTTCGACAATTAGGATATCCCCAACCAGAAAGTCTAATTGACCTTTGCCTACTGGATAACCTTTGTAGGTTATTGCTACTGGCTTTTTAGGTTGACAAGGTATCCCCCGTATCCGAAATTCAATTTCTAAGGATTCCTGGTACACTGACTCTAAAAATCCTGGCCCCGTCAGCCGATGCACCTCAATCGCCGCTCCAATCGCTCTATAGGCTAACTGTTCTACCTGTTCGCCCAGTTGTCTAATTCTTCTTTCTTCTTCCTTCGCGTCATGAGCGTCTTCGTGGTTCATTCCTTCTTTCCTCTCAATGTGTCGATCGCACAAATATCATATCGCTTCTTCGCTTCGATCGGCCGATCGTCCCGATCGCACCCCACCCGTTCTAAAATTAAAGGTAATTAACCTTAATTTGAAATAGACACACCATGGATACTAAAGCTTTTAAGCGATCGCTACAACAGTCGGAAAATTACCACCGTAAGGGTTTTGGTCATGAAGCTGAGGTTACGCAGGTGATGCAAACGGCTTATCAAAGCAGTCTGATTCAGGAAATTCGGGACAATAATTACAGGCTGGAACGCGGCGATGTCACTATTCGGTTGGCCGAGGCTTTTGGTTTTTGCTGGGGTGTGGAACGCGCTGTAGCTATTGCTTACGAAACTCGTCAACATTTCCCTACAGAACGGATTTGGATTACTAATGAGATTATTCATAATCCTTCTGTGAATCAACATTTGCGGGATATGGCAGTTGGTTTTATTGCTGTTAATTCAGGTGAAAAGGATTTTTCGGTGGTGGATAGTGGTGATGTGGTAATTTTACCGGCTTTTGGGGCTAGCGTTCAAGAAATGCAGTTGCTTAATGATAAGGGCTGCAAGATTGTTGATACAACTTGTCCTTGGGTTTCTAAGGTTTGGAATACTGTTGAGAAGCACAAAAAGAAGGATTATACTTCGATTATTCACGGTCAGTACAAGCATGAAGAAACTGTGGCTACGAGTTCTTTTGCTGATAAATATTTGATTGTGCTGAATTTGGAGCAAGCTGAATATGTCAGCGATTATATCATTAATGGTGGCGATCGCCATGAGTTTTTGGCGAAGTTTAGCAAGGCTTATTCGGCTGGTTTTGACCCGGATGTGGATTTAGCACGGGTTGGTATTGCTAACCAAACTACTATGCTCAAAACAGAGACGGAGCAGATTGGTAAGTTGTTTGAAAAGACTATGATGCGTAAGTTTGGGCCGGATAAGTTGAACGACCATTTTTTAAGTTTTAATACTATTTGTGATGCTACTCAAGAACGCCAAGATGCTATGTTGAGTTTGGTTGAGGAAAAGTTGGATTTGATGGTGGTCATTGGGGGTTTTAATTCTTCTAATACGACTCACTTGCAGGAAATTGCTGTCGATCGCACTATTCCGTCTTATCACATTGATTCAGCAGAACGCATTCTACCAGGCAATCGGATCGAACACAAGCCTTTGGGGGCTGATTTAGCGATCGCTGAAGGCTGGTTGCCGGAGGGTAAGATTGTGGTGGGTGTGACTTCTGGTGCTTCGACACCGGATAAGGTGGTGGAGGATGCGATCGAACGTATTTTTCACAGCAGTATTGTTGCTGTTGGTTGATGCCAACGTCAAACCACAGAATATCTAGGTATCGGACTGCTTCAATCAATCTGGTACCTGATATCCAGTCTTGCTCTGGCTTAGGTTAAAATGCTAAAATACTCAAAAAATATGGTAGTTAGGTGGATAAACTTCAGGCAGACATAGAGGCAATTTGCTCTCAAATTGAAACGCTACGACGGGAGCGCCAGCAGATTAGTATTGCCGCGATCGCCCCAGTAGGTGATTCCCCTCAAGCTATCGCCGATGCTTACCGCCGTCACGCGAGGGAAACAGCACAAGTGTCGGCAGAAATCAAGGGGATAGATGATGCGATCGCCGCTTTGTCTTCTCAATTGAGTCACATGGAAAACCACTCGGTTCAGGTGCGAAAATTAAGTCCGATGGAACAGCAAGTGGCAGAGGGTAGAAATCTCGCTCGCACTCATGCTGAACGCATTAATGAATTGGCTGCGGAATTGGCGCAGGAGGTGAAAGGGCTTAAGGCGATCGCCGACAAAATCAGCCCCAGCTATTGGCAGGTATATTACAAGCCTTTTATTACAGGTTTTAAAAGTATTTCTGTTCCTTATGTGCGATCGGACGGCGATGTTTGGACGATCGTCAATCGAGTCGTTTAGAATGTTGAATCAATCCTCATGCACTCCCTCCAGCAATAATTCAAACTCAACAATTCTGAAGGTAATTTCATAGCACCACATTCATTAAACAGCACTCAAAATATCGGCGAGTTTAACATGACCGCTGTTAATCACTTTGGCTAACACACCAGTTTGTGCGTGACCGAATTCTTGTTGCAGTAAACTGAGTAACGCCATATCCCGATCGCCCGTTTCTGGATTCACTTCTATATTGACACAGCGACCGATTCGTGCTGTAACTTCAATTAGTGCGTTACCTAGTTGAAACTGTTGACCGATTAACTCAAATTCTGACCAAGGTGCCATACCTTCTAAGACAATATTCGGGCGAAATCGGCCTACATCAATGTGGCTACCTGCCCTTGCTGTTAATTGGTCTAGTGTTGCTTGACTGAGTAAAGAAATATGTACGGGTTCTCTGTCAGGATAGCGAGTTTCGCCACTGCTATTTCCTGCTAAATACAAAGGTGAGCGTTGCGGGTGTCTGGCTTCCTTTGTGGGTTCAATGGTGGCTAGATATTCGGTAAAAAAGCTGCTAATGCGATCGCGCCCCGTTGCTGTATTTGTTGCTGCTGTTAATACTTCAACTCCTTGATGCTTAACTGTTAAAACTGCTGTTTCGGGTTCATACTGACAGGATAGGGCTGCTAAAGCTGGCCAATCGTTTTGGACAGCAAAATGTTTTTTACTCATCCACGGCAAATTTTCGGTGAGGTTTTTTTCAGTTTCAATATAATCTGCAAAGATTAAGGCAAAAGCTCGATCGCCCTTAATGCCGTGTCCTGATGTTAAGTCCAAGTCAGACATTGGTTGCGGTGTCAGACCTTTAATGGGGTAAGTAAATAATTGTTTTATGGTTGGTGTTGTCATCTTTTTAAGACCAGGTAAATTCAACTATACTCTTCCCCGGCTCCAGGGGAAGTAGGAGGAAAAAAATGGGTTACTAACAGGAATAAATTAGATTTCAACAGTCGCTCAAGCTAGCAATTCATAGCGACGGATATCTGGCGGTGCAACTGCTAAACCTTCTAATTTCATGACAGCCTCTTGAATGTGATTTGAAGCCAGATGTAGTTCCAGTAAATCGGAGCTTTCCCACTCTTCAACAAAGGTAAAATCGGTGGGGTCTGCCTGATTTTGCAGCAGTTCGTATTTGATGCAGCCCGGTTCTTGGCGAGTTGGCTCCATAATGCTCAGTAACAGGGATTTAAGTTCGGCTACTTTTTCGGGAAAGGCGACGAGGCGTGCGACTACTCGCAAGGTTGGTTGTGACATAGGAGCTAGGAAAAAAGAGAAGTACAAATAATCTGATTTTACTCAACATAACCCAAAAAGGTCAATGGATTTGAGATTTTAAATTTGAGATTTATACCAATTTTTTATGAGGCTGCACATATCTCGATCCCCCCTAGCCCCCCTTAAGAAGGGGGGGACTGGAAGCTTCTTGAAATCCCCCTTTTTTCCCCCCTTGGGGGCAGGGCTGTTTCATTCTGGTGACAAATCATCGTTTTGTAGGGGTAGTGGATGGTGCGTGCCTACCCTCCCCGTCCACTTAATCTTTGGGAGAAAAGCGCTTATTTTTGATAGAATATTCCCAGGCGATCGCCTCTGGGTCTTTTTCGCTGCTCCACTGGGGAAACTCTGGCTTAAGTTTCCACTTACCGATGGTGCTAGCGTGAACTTTAAATCTGCGGGATAGTTCCGTCTGGGTAAAAGATATTTTGGGATTGGTAGTGGCTTTTTTGGGGGAAATTGGGAATAAATCAGGACTTTTCATTGAGACTTTTTGCGGATTTGTTTCTGCTGCTTTGACAGGAATTTCTCCTATTTCCCCAGGAGTTGTTTCGGCTAGATTCCCAGTAGGAGCTACTTGGAAATAATACAAGATTCCGCCTTGCTCAGTCACTTCAAAATCTGCTCCAAACTCAGAGGCGCGCTCGTCTAGATACTCTTGAACTTTGGCTCCAGGGAGTTTGGCATTCATCGCCAAATCCAAAGCAGTGACTCGCCCTTGATTTTCCTTGATTAATCGGTAGAAAACTGAGTCTAAATGAGCCAGTTTATGTTTTTGTTGCTGCTGGTAGAGCTTGTAAGCCCAGCCCATACCCGCGGCGGTGGCGATCGTCCAAAACATCCCTCCCGACTCAAAACTGGCAACCGCCGTTAAGGAAATAGGCAAAAGTAGGGTAAGATATCCCCAAATGTTACCTTTCTGTAGGTTATTGCTGTTTTTTACCATAGTTCCTAAATAGGGACGTAGTGAGGATTAATGTACTTTTTACCAAAACAAATTGCTATCATTCTGCTCGTTGCTGCTTGCTGTTTGTTAACTGTTAGTTGCCAAAAAGACGACCGAGTTGTCGAGTGTACTAAATTGACAGAAATTGTCACTAAAGGCAACGCACTGATTGAAACTAAAAAAGACAGCAACGATACAGGGACTACCAAGAACTTAGCTAAAGACTTAAACCAGACATCGAAAGAATTAGAGTCTGTGTCACTGACAGACACCAACCTCAAAGAATTTCAGAATCAGTCAGTTAAATCGTTCCGGCAAATGGGTCAAGCAATTGGAGACATAGGCAAAGCTCTTGAGGCAGGAAATCGTGCTTCTACAAG
This sequence comes from Microcoleus sp. CAWBG640, assembly GCF_020883015.1. Classification (NCBI taxonomy): domain Bacteria; kingdom Bacillati; phylum Cyanobacteriota; class Cyanophyceae; order Oscillatoriales; family Microcoleaceae; genus Microcoleus; species Microcoleus sp. CAWBG640. Next base: position 16,975 of record NZ_JAHRFC010000078.1, on the reverse strand, counting down.
TATAGAAGGTCGAGAGCAAATCCGAAAAGCTCAAGCAGATATTATCAAAGCTGGACATCAGGCGAATGATGCCGCAGCCGCTCAAGATGCTGTGACTGAGAAACTGATTAATTACTGTAAGAGCAAAACTCAATGATGGATTTCTAAATTCAAAATATATCGACCTAGTTGCACTTTTTCCGACCAGAGTTCGTATTCTAATCTCAGGTGTTCCGGTTCCGGCTTTCCTGTGAGAATTAATTGGCGGGTGAAGTTGCGAAGCCGTAACTGTTCAGGAGTTACTAGGGATTCTCCCTGAAGCCAATAACGACTCAGGCCGTACATCCCTCGCTCCCAGCAGTGACGGTAACTGTATTTGCCGTTTCCTTGCATAGTCATCACTACTCGATAGGGAGAAACTTCTAGCCACAGCAACCGGGGTTTTGTAGTAGTTGGTAAGATAGAGACTGGTTCGTTCGAGCCATCGGCAAATGTGCGATCGACTATGGCTGGTTCGTGCAACAACAAGTGAAAGCGATCGGTGTCTTTTTGATACAGTGTACCAGCAGTTTCAACGACTGACCATAGGGGTAAATCTGTGGAGATCAGTGATAGACTTACAGGCTTGCGGTGATGCGTCAGCATAATAATAAAAAATCTAGAATTTGTGATGGAAGATCAAAGGATAGAAGCCAGAAGATTTTGTCTCATACATCAAAAATGTAACATGGCCGATCGCAAATCTCCAATTGTTGTCGATCGTCGTTCAAAAGTTAACAGTTTGTAAGTTTACGTAAATACACGGATAAAAATTGTAAACTTTTCGTAATATTTGGTTTTTTTGTGTACATTACTGACTATTGACTAGGAAAACGCTAGGATAACTAACGCCATCTCATCACAGTTTATCTCAATGCAAGCTGCCATTATAACCACTACCCAAACCGGTGAAAGTCAAACTTTAAGCATTCAAAAACCCGCCTCTGGCTGGTCGCTACAAGGTCGGATTCGGATTCCTGGCGATAAATCAATTTCTCACCGAGCTTTGATGTTGGGTGCGATCGCCCACGGTGAAACAACTATTCAGGGCTTGCTGCTGGGAGAAGACCCCCGGAGCACAGCTAAATGTTTCTCACTCCTGGGAGCGAAAGTTTCGGAACTAAACACGGAGTTGGTCACAGTCGAGGGTGTGGGAATTGGCGCATTAGAGGAGCCTGTGGAAGTCTTGGATGCGGGTAATTCTGGCACGACGATGCGGTTGATGTTGGGGATTTTAGCCTCTCATCCAGGGCGTTTTTTTGCGGTGACGGGGGACAGTTCCCTGCGATCGCGCCCCATGTCCCGTGTCATTAAACCGCTGCAACAAATGGGAGCACAAATTTGGGGGCGACGAAATAATTCTCTAGCACCTTTAGCGGTACTTGGACAGCAATTAAAAGGGATTCACTACCATTCCCCCATCGCCTCGGCTCAAGTTAAATCTTGTATTCTACTGGCCGGTTTGATGGCGGAGGGAGAAACTACTGTTACTGAACCGGCTTTGTCACGAGATCATAGCGAACGGATGTTGCAAGCTTTTGGAGCCAAATTAACGGTAGATCCTGAAACTTGCAGCGTTACAGTAACAGGTTCTGCCCAACTCCAAGGGCAGAAAGTAATTGTACCAGGAGATATCAGTTCGGCGGCTTTTTGGTTAGTTGCTGGGGCGATCGTCCCTGGTTCCGAGTTAGTAGTGGAAAATGTCGGTGTCAACCCAACTCGTACAGGCATTTTGGAAGCTTTAGAAATGATGGGAGCTCACATTGAACTGCAAAATCAGCGGGTGGCGGCTGGGGAACCGGTAGCCGATATTTTGGTGAAGAGTTCCGCCCAGTTGCGGGGATGCACCATTGCTGGTGACTTAATTCCCCGACTGATTGACGAAATTCCGATTTTGGCAGTAGCGGCAACTTTTGCATCTGGTACAACCATCATTCGGGATGCGGCCGAGTTGCGAGTCAAAGAGAGCGATCGGCTAGCTGTGACTGCTGCGGAACTCAACCGCATGGGTGCTCAAATTACCGAGTTACCCGACGGTTTAGAAATTACCGGAGGAACTTCTTTAACCGGCGCTGATGTTGATAGTTACACAGACCATAGAATCGCGATGAGTTTAGCGATCGCAGCCCTGAATGCCAGGGGTACTACTAATATTCATCGAGCCGAAGCTGCGGCTATTTCCTACCCAGGTTTTACCGCTACTTTGCAACAAATTTGCCATCCAAATTGACAATAGTTATTGGTTATTTGTTGTTGGTTATTTGTCATTGGTTATTGGTTATTTGTTGTTACAACTAACCACTAACCACTAACCAATAACTACTCCCTTTAAGAATCTTTGCCGATAACTTGTTCTTTTAAAGATTCTATTTCTGCTAGCAATTCTTGGCGATCGGAAGCTTTGAGCAAATAGCGGTAAACAAACCAACCTGCATATCCAATGCCGATCAATTCAAAAGTTGGGGCTACCAAAGGCAGCTCATTCAAAGCATTGAGTACAGCCAGGGTTACTTTGACACTTACGGCACCTGTCAAAATTAAACCCACGGTGACGATCGGCTTTTGATATTCGGCGAAAAAATTGGATATATAGACTGGCAGTTCTGACAAAATAGTCAAAACTTGGTCTTTAATATCTTGGAACTGTCCTGCGGTGGTCTCTGGGGTTTCGATTTTCGTGATCGCACCTGGTTTCTCAATTACCATGTCGATTTTGGTGACTTCAGTGATTGTTTTTGTTTCCTCGGCAAAATTATCTTGTGTCATTTGATACTTTCCTCACTTGTTAAGTTGTATTGCAACCTGAGAATTGCTGTCGTCTAATTATCCGGTAATTAGTACAGCAAAGTTTCACAAATTGCAAGTAAAAAGGACTGACACAGCAACTCGGTTTCTGTGGGAGAAGTCCATCCTGTACGGCTGAAAGTAACGAGTTAATCTGATTGTAAGCAATGGGGATCTTATTTTTTTACCCGATCGAGGCTGATTTGATTGGGACAAGGGCGTCCTTGTGCAAAATCAGTGATATTGCTGATTGTTGTGGTAGCAATATTTCTCAAAGCTTCCTCAGTGAAAAAAGCTTGATGACCGGTAATTAAGACGTTGGGGAAAGTTAACAGACGCTGGAATATGTCGTCTTGAATTACTTGATTTGACAAATCATCAAAAAACAAGTCGGTCTCTTGTTCGTAAACATCTAAGCCCAAGTATCCTATTTTACCAGACTTCAGTCCTTGAGTTACGGCTTTGGTGTCAATCAACTGACCGCGACTGGTATTAACCAGCATCACCCCTTCTTTCATCTGATTGACGGCTGCTGCGTCGATCAGGTGGTAGGTTTCTGGTAGCAGGGGACAATGGAGACTGACGATATCGGAAGTAGCAAATAGTTCTGGAAGCGAGAGATATTCCATCCCCATCCCTAGACAATCCGGGTTTTGGGAAACATCGTATCCTGTGAGGCGACATCCAAATCCGTGCAGAATTTTGGCGGTAAGTGCGCCAATTTTCCCAGTACCAACGATTCCGACAGTTCGTCCGTGAAGATCGAAGCCCAACAGCCCTTCTAGGGCGAAATTGTTTTCCCGGACGCGGTTGTAGGCGCGGTGGATTTTGCGGTTGAGGGATAAAATCAGGGCGACGGCGTGTTCGGCGACGGAAAAGGGAGAATAGGCGGGTACTCTGACGACGGTGAGTTCTAAGTCGCGGGCTGCTGCTAAATCAACGTGATTGAAGCCGGCGGATCTCAGGGCGATTAAGCGGACACCTGTTTGGGCGATCGCACTTAGTGTTTTGGCATCTAATTGGTCGTTGACGAAGGCGCAGATAGCCGGCAATCCCGTCGCCAAAACGCTTGTTTCCATACTGAGGCGGGGTTCAAAAAAAACTAAGTCGTGTTGGTCATCGACATTGGCTGCTTCCAGAAATGTGCGATCGTAGGATTTGGTACTGAATACGCCGACTTTCATGATTTTTGCCCGAAATTATGGGAATATTTAGCAATTTTTTCCAAATTAACTGTACACCAGAAATTATACAATTAGCAAATTTGAATTATGTATTTTAAGAGCCACTAAAAAAAATGTTATAATATTATGTTTCGATTCAAATTCGAGTGTTTTTTTTGCCCGCTTGAGGGAGAATTTTGGCATGAGTTACGTATTTGGCATAGATGGCGGTGGTACTAAGACTATTTGTCTGTTGATGGATGAAAATCAGGTGGTTTTGGGACGCGGCGAAGCAGGGCCATCAAATTATCAAACACTGGGAATTGAGTCAGCCAAACAATCGATTCAATTGGCGATCGAACAAGCTGTAATTTCCGCTAATATCAACCCCGATAGCCGTCTCAACATAGAAGCAATTTCTCTGGGATTAGCAGGAGTCGGACGTCCCAAAGACCAGGAAATCGTGCAATTTTTAGTACAGAACTTGCAGTTGACTCCTAATTTACCCGTTACCCGGTCTTTCGGGCCGAAAAATATTATAATTTCCAGCGATAGCGCGATCGCACTCGTAGGCGGTACGGGCCATCCAGTCGGCCTCGCCGTTATTTCCGGTACAGGATCGATTGTTTTCGGACAAAACCGCCTGGGAAAAACTAAACGAGTCGGGGGTTGGGGATATATTTTAGGGGATGAAGGTAGCGCCTACAACATCGCCATTCAGGGTTTGCAAGCTGCTTTGAGATTCTACGATGGACGGCAAATTTATACCACACTTGCAGAGAATTTTCAAATACATTTAGGTCTAAAAAATCTGGAAGACTTGGTAGAAGTCGTTTACCGACGCGGTTGGGGAGTGAAGGAAATTGCTGCTTTAGCACCCATTGTCGATCGCGCTGCCACAGAGGGCGATCGTATAGCTGAGGGCATTATGGATAGTGCAGTGGCGGAATTAGTTTTAGCAACAAAAACAGCAATTTCAGGGCTGTTTAACCAAACAGAAGAATTTGAAATTGTGCTGATCGGAGGTGTGTGGGGTGGCGTGGGAAATTGCCAGAGTCGGTTTGAAACTGCTATAAGTGCGATCGCCCCTAACGCCCAAGTAATTGCACCCCGACACGAACCAGCTTTTGGTGCCGGCTTGTTAGCCTTAAATGCTCTTAACAATTGAATTTTGAGTGTGGAGTGTATCTTCCTTATCTTCCCAAACTTCTAAAATTTCCTGACTAGATCAATTTTGGGAATTTTTAAAACTTTTGATTATCTACCTTATCTTCCCAACTTGAGGAATTCCCACCTGTCATCATTAAACTATCAAAGGAACGGAAAATCAGAAAAAGTTTAGCAGTTGTGCGTTACCAAGTAAAGCAAAACCGAAGCAAGGACACAATTTATATGATTACTTCTCAAACATTGCGATCGACAACAGCAGCCATCCTCGCCCTAGGAATTACCCTAGGAACCAGTGTCCCACTGGTGGTAGCTACTCCCGCCACCGCCCAAAGATACTCCCAATTGGATAGTAGTATCAGAATTCCAGCAGGCAGTGTAATTCCAGTGAGCTATGAAAAAGATAAAATTGTGGTAACACCCGATGAAACCGCACCTTTAACTTTAAGAGTAGCACGAGACATCCGCACGGCTCAAGGTAGAGTTTTAATCCCCGCAGGTAGTGAAATTGTCGGTCAACTGCAACCTGCTAGAAGGGGTAATCAAAAGGGTACTCAATTTGTGGCTACAGAACTAATTGTTAGCCGCCGTCAACGCTATCGGATTGATGGAAATTCTGGCATTATTACCAGAACCGAAAAAGTTCAAAAAGGTGCTAACGGAGGTTCCCTCGCCCAAGGTGCAGCATTGGGCGCAGCCGCAGCCGCCGCCCTGGCTGGGATTACCGGCGACAAAGCCATCGCCACTGAAGAAGTATTGGGTGGTGCTGGGATCGGTGCTTTAGCGGGGGTATTGTTCGGGCGACGCAGTGTGGATGTGATTGTGATTCGCCCGGAAACAGATTTGGGAATCAGATTGCGATCGGATATCGTCTTGCGCTAAAATCAAAGTCTTTCTAATTTATTGTGGGGTGGGCTTCTGGGCAGCCCAAAAAAGCAATTTAGATTGATGTTATCCTAGCAGTTTTTAGTCGTAAAACATTGTCGATCGCAAATTTATTATCTCCCGAAAGTTGGCTAGGCATACTATTCAGGTTATGCCTAGCCTTATTAGTGGGTGGAATTATTGGGTGGGAACGTCAACTCCGACACAAACCAGCCGGCTTGAGAACACATATGTTAGTAAGTATGGGTTCTGCACTGTTTGTTTTAATCCCCTTGGCACTTGGTAAAAATGAAAATGTACGAGATGCCATAGAGCGTGTAATTCAAGGTATTGCCGCCGGGGTTGGCTTTTTGGGAGGGGGAGAAATCCTGCGACAATCTAAACAGGAAATAGGCGAAGTAGAAGTTCACGGACTCACCTCTGCGGCCGCTATTTGGGTGTCCGCAGCTTTGGGGACTGCGGCAGGCTGTGGCTTGTGGGAACTTGCCTTAATAGGCGCTTTACTATCGCTGTTCGTTCTGAGGTTTATTAAAAAACTAGAACGCCACAAATAGCACTAAAACAGATCTCAAAAAAACAGGTTTGTCCGTCCCTATGTGTCTATTGGTTGTGAAAAAAACTGCATATCATTTGACCAGGATCTTTTTGGCAAAACGGCACAAGTTTACCATCTTTTTTAACAGTGCTGCGACTACGACAGTTGTAAATTTCCCTAGGCTTTTTCACTCCATCAATACTCAAAATAGCCCTGTATTCCCAATAGTTTTTGGCGCTGCGTTTGAGATCGATAATACAAATCTGCTGTCCGTTGTAATTGCGGCATACAGATGCCTTAGCTGGCAGCGCGACCCAGAAAAATAATATTAATAAAAGGACAAAGGCAACACATTTCACGATTTAGTCTCTATGCTAGGGCATCACCTCTATCCTACAACATCGTAGAATAACTGTACGAGACCGGAACTGTATGTTTGACATCCAGTTAGCTGCAAATCTGTAGCAGTTGTGGGAGTGGCAAATAAAGGAATGATTTTCGCGTAATGCCACCATCCTAGATTCCTGCAAAATCTTCACAGGGTCTAAATCGGCTTGTTATTGAAGCATTAATCAAGTAAAATTGAAAAGACGGTTTTGTGTTCTCCCACACCATAACCTCCATGTGATTAACAAAATATTGGACATATACTACAAGGTAAGTTAATATAGAGATTAAGACCTTCTTCATTTTAATCGAAATTACTTGCAGCCCAAGAGTGGCAGTTGAGAAAGGAAGCTACTTGTTTATGAAAAAAATTAACCGTGTTGCAGTGATTGGAGGGACCCACGGCAACGAACTCACAGGAATTTACCTAGTGAATAAATTTGAGCGATCGCCCAATTTAATAGCGCGCTCTAATTTCCAAACTGTTGCCATGCTAGCCAATCCCAAAGCGTGCAAAATTGGCAAACGTTACATCGATATCGACCTCAATCGTTGTTTTTTACGAAAGGATTTAGAAAATTATCATCTCTCGACTTACGAAGCACTACGAGCCAAAGAAATCTACCAAATGTTGGGCTCAAACAATACGGATAATCCTGATTTAATTATCGATTTGCACAATACCACCGCCAACATGGGTATCACATTTATTTTGGATAGCCAGCATCCATTTAATCTGGAGTTAACTGCTCATTTAACATCTGTTGCTCCCAACATTAAGGTACTGGTTTCGGGAAAGCACAATCAAGATAGCTCTGTGTTGCGATCGATTTCCCCGTTAGGATTTACCCTGGAAGTTGGTCCGGTGGCTCAAGGGATATTGGATGGCAGTTTATTTCAGCAAACTGAGGAGATTATTGGCACAATTTTAGACTATGTAGAACTATATAATCAGGGAAAAATCCCTCCCGCCAAAAAACCCCTCGCCCTTTATCAAAAAATTCAGACTATCGACTATCCCAGAAATGAGTTGGGAGAAATTCTGGCAATGATTCATCCTCGACTGCAATTCAGAGATTATCAACCGCTGAATCCAGGCGATCCGATGTTTTTGACCTTTGACGGCGATGAGATTTTATACGAAGGTATATCGACGGTATATCCAGTGTTTATTAACGAAGCTGCTTACTATGAAAAAGGGATTGCGATGTATTTAACTCAAAAGCAAATGGTTGGTTATTAGTTATTTGTTATGAGTTATAGGTGATTGCTCATCGGTCATTTCTTGAGAAGCATTGGGGGATAAAAATTCTTCTTTAGACTCAGGAAATGATGAGCGAGATTGTTTCCATACTTCCAGACTCATAATGCAGGCTATCAGCCACACCAAACCAGCCGTATACCCCGCAATAATATCCGTGGGCCAGTGAACTCCTAGATAAAGCCGACTCAAACCAATAACCGCAACTAATAAAATTGTTAAAATGTAAATCCACCAGCGCTGTTTCGGAAAGCGGGAACCCAAAAAATATCCTAGCAAACCATAAATAACCATTGAAACCATCGCGTGTCCGCTAGGAAAACTGTAAAACCTAACGTCAACTGCGCGCTCCCAAAGTTGAGGCCGAGCGCGAGCAAAAACTTTTTTTAACACTAGGTTTAAACCCACCGCTCCCACACCAGCCAGCGCAATAGTTGTGGCTTCGGAGCGATGTTTCTGAGTCCACAAAATAATCACCAAACTCACACACAGCGCTAGTAACAAATTCGGTTCCCCCAAAAATGTAAAGCCGATCATGATTCGATCGCGCAGTGGAGTGTGCAATTCCTTCAGAGTGAGTAAAATAGAGGTATCGAAAGCATAAGTTTCTTTTTCCAGAACTTCCTTGGCGAGGGTGGCAAATCCCCACAGCGCCAAAGTGGCGATAGCAAGTCCGGCCAACCGAATGATTGAAATGAGCGATCGAATTCTAGAGCGCATTCATTTAATTAATTAAAAATCACTAATCCCAGACAGACAATAATACACCAAATCTAGGAAACGAAAATACCCGATCGACCGTCTATATTCTCGATTCACTATATTTTGAACAATTAATTGATTTTTTGGGACTACCCACCTCAGCTTTTAGCAACCATCGGCCAATGACTTTACTCTCAAACAAACAGATTTCGGCAATTTTCCTGGCTTTGGGGTTGACAACTATCTCTAGCTGTGGTTCTCAAAACCCAGTCAATACATCCCTAGTCACAGCCAACAGCATAGCCCAAAATCTAGTCTCGACGGCAGTGGCCCAAAAGCCCAACATCCCACAATTTGGTCAACCCATCGACTGTACCCTGGGCAAAGATTGCTTTATTTTGCAGTATTTCGATCGCGATCCGAGCCCAGCCGCCGTTGATTTTGGGTGCGGACGCCAAACCTACAACGGCCACGATGGTACGGACTTCGGCATTCCCGACGCCAAAGCAATGGCAAAAGGAGTCCCAGTTATCGCCTCCGCCGCCGGCAAAGTTTTGCGGGTGCGAGACGGTGTGGTAGATAAACGTTTAGAGAACGATACAGACAAAACCAACGTTGCAGGTAGTGAATGTGGCAACGGCATGGTAATCGATCACGGTGGCGGTTGGGAAGCGCAATATTGCCATCTCCGCCAAGGTAGTGTGGCCGTCAAACCAGGGGCGCAAGTTGCCAAAGGCGCTGTGCTGGGGATGGTGGGAAACTCTGGGATGGCGTCTTTTCCCCACGTACACATCACTTTTCGCTATCAAGGTAAAGCTGTAGATCCGTTTGTGGGTCCCGATGCTAAATTGGGCTGCAATATTGCCAGAAATCCAATTTGGGATCGGGCTGTGGACTATACTCCTACAGGTTTAATTCGCGCCGGTTTTGCGGGCAAACCACCGGACCAGAACGCTCTTTGGCAAGGACAATTTTCCGAAACCAAACTACCTCTAAATAGCTCTGCTTTGTTATTTTGGGTGCATAGTTATGGAGTGCTAAAAGGCGATCGCGAACAATACCAATTATTTGCTCCCAATGGCCAAACCATTGTCAACACCACCAACGAAATCAAAGCCCCCAGTCGCACTTGGTTGGGTTTTGTCGGCAAAAGAAACAGTCCTAATTCTCCTCTGACTCCCGGAGTTTGGCGGGGTGAATATCGCTTAATGCGGGGCGATCGAGTTTTAACGCAAGTGAAGCGAGAAGTCGAATTGCGTTAAGTTGAATTAGGTGGATTTATCTGGTTTAAGGCAAATTTTCCCAAGCTTGAGCCACAATATCGCTCAGCCATAGCCTTTGAGGCAAATCGAGGAGATGGTCGTCCGCCAACAACTCAGCCTTTAACTCATCGAGAGACTGAGAGCGCGATCGAGCTATTTTTACCACACCCGCGATCGCCGTTGCCACTAATTCTTCATTCAGCGGCTGCTGTCGCAAAGCAATCATTTCTTGAGGATTCGTAGGAATGGGATAATTCATGAGATTGCATACCGAAGGGAGTAGTTGATTCGATGCCCAGGCCACACCGAGAGCGATCGAAAACCTAAAAATCTGAGAACACTGTAAACTTATTTAAAACTAAATAAGTATTCGGGAGTATAGCGCACTTTGCTCCCTTGTCAACTCCCCCTGCTTTATGAATTTATAGAGATCGGAAAATGCAAGAAATTCTTTATCTAGAAGTCCCGACACCGGATACGGCGGCCGTATGCACTTGGTTGCAACAGGAATTCGATCCCGGCATCGGACAAAAAGTGATTACTCCTGACGGTTTTCGCCTGCTTTGGACCTCAACAGCCACCGCGGCCAAAGACTCCATCCCCCAAATTGCCAATCCAAAATCCACCGTTGCCACCACCAAAACACTCAGCCAAAATCATCAATCCACAGAACTTTCCACCTTTGTGTGGTCAGTTCAACGCACCACTTATTTAAAAGTGTTTCGTTTGGAAGATGCACCCCCTGGGGAAAAAAAATTCCTGGAATCGCTGAATTTGGGCTTGAGAAAAAAGTTTCCCGATCTATACCCAGAACCCCCAGTCATAGACCTCTCCAAACAGTCTATTTTTGAAGCTCTTGCCCCCTATTACCCCCTCACCGTTAAATACTTCCAAAAAATGCCCAAAGGCGAATACGACCTCCAGCGCGTCTACTGGTGGGAGCAGCGCTGGCGGGAAGGCACTCGCAATCCTCAACAGCCAAAACAAGTAGTGTTTTTGAAGGAAGAAGGCTCTTCTACTTCGGTCAGGGTAAAAACAGGGGAGAATGGACAAGAGACAATTCCAGTGCAGGATTCTGAGTCTTCTGTTTATGACTTAATTTATATCGGCGGGGCCTTGGGAGTGATTCACGCCGCCGTCATGGCTAGATTGGGCTACCGGGTACTGTTGGTGGAACGAATGCCTTTTGGGCGGATGAATCGCGAGTGGAATATTTCGCGGGACGAAATTCAAAGTTTAATTGACTTGGGTTTATTTACTGCTGCGGAAGTGGAAACCTTGATTTCCAGAGAATATAAGGATGGCTATAACAAGTTTTTTGATGCTAACAATCCGACCTTTGCTCAAGCACCAGTTTTACATACTCCCAAGGTACTAAATGTAGCTTTAGATGGCGAAAAATTGCTGTATTTAGCAGGAGTTAAATTGACCGAAGCTGGCGGGGAAATCTGGGACGAAACTGAGTTTATCAGAGCCGATGTTGAAGGAGAAAAAGTAGTAGTTCAGGGCTGCCACTTGCCCACAAAGTCCGATCGCACCGCCGAAGGAAGGCTACTGGTGGATGCGATGGGTTCGGCTTCTCCCATAGCTTGGCAATTGAACGAAGGGCGGGCTTTTGACAGTGTTTGTCCCACGGTGGGAGCAGCCATCGAGGGAGGATTTGACCAGGCAGTTTGGGATTCCGAATACGGGGATGTGCTCTACACTCACGGGGATATTTCCCGCGGCCGCCAGCTCATTTGGGAGTTGTTTCCCGGTGCTGGAGGAGAACTGACTGTTTATCTGTTTCACTACCACCAAGTCAATCCACAAAATCCAGGTTCTTTGCTGGAATTGTACGAGGATTTTTTTACAATTTTGCCTGAGTATCGTCGCTGCGATCTCGATCGATTGGTGTGGAAAAAACCGACTTTTGGTTATATTCCTGGGCATTTTAGTACCAACAGTAGCGATCGCGCCGTGGCCTTCGATCGACTAATCTCGATCGGCGATGCAGCTTCCCTGCAATCTCCCCTGGTTTTCACTGGTTTCGGCTCTCTGGTTCGCAATCTTTTCCGCTTAACAGACCTATTAGATACAGCTTTAAAACACAATTTATTGAGTGCCAAGCACTTAAACCAAATTCGTGCTTATCAGAGCAATGTGTCAGTGACTTGGCTGTTTTCTAAAGGGATGATGGTTCCCACGGGTCGCAGTTTGCCACCCCAAAGAATTAATTCCATTCTCAATACCTTTTTCGGTATTTTAACCGAAGAAGAACTCACCGTAGCCGAAACTTTTATTAAAGACCGGACGGATTGGTTAACTTTCAATCGTTTGGCCCTGAAAGCTGCTCGAAAAAACCCTTCTCTGCTGCTGTGGATTTTGGATTTTGTGAGTGTCGGGGATATTTGGCGTTGGCTGGGGAGCTACTTCAACTTCACTTTGCTGGCTGTGGCGAGTTGGCTGTTTGGATGGCTCCCCCAATTCGCCCGCAGGATACAGCCTTGGCTGGAACCACGGTATCCCGCTGTTTGGTTGTGGCTGTTGGTTACTAGCTACGATCTCACCTACGGTATGGGAAAAGGGAGAAAGCAAGAAGCCAGAAGCCAGTGAGAGTCCTAACTTTTCCAAGGAGTCGGGACTCTAGGGATTCTCTGTTTTTAGTTAAACTATCGAAAACTGGGTAATTCAATGTCAGCCAGCGATCGACGCTTTTTAGCAGGGCCCAGCGGACTGGTAATCGAAGTCAACCAGTGGGGTTCTGCAACAGCTATAGGTTGGGCTGCGCTCGATCGCACTTCTTGAATGCCAAAGGTTTCCACAGAGTTCAAAATTTTAGCAGCCCGCACCAATTCCGGGCTGCTATATTTGGCAGTACCATTTTCTGTTTCCGTTTGAGCAACCGACTTTGGAGCCTCGACAATGCTTGGGCTGGACTCTGTTGCTGCATCTGGTTGCGAGAAGTTTTCGTTCTCGTGTAACTCAATGCCGGATGCGGAGGCTAATGTGTTGGATTCCTGACTTACCGTAGATTCCGGGCCGATGGGCGCTTCAGAAGTCCCTACCTCTGGCTGGGCTTCCCATGGATCGGACCAAGGTTGAACAGGGGAAGTGTTAAATATGGGTGGCACCGGGACGTTTTGGCTTTTGACGGCGGCGAGTAAGGATTCCAATTGGGCGCTAGCTGTATCCTGTGGATTTTCCACCGGCTCGGTAGGGGCGATCGACTTAGGGTGTGGCATCTCCAAACTTTTTTCTAAAGCTGCTTTGAATTGCAGGGTGTGGCGCTGCTGACGGTGCAAGCGCGATCGCAATTCCTTGCAAACATTTTCTGTAGTTACTAGCTGGTGAAGTTGTTCGTTGTAGCGCATCACTGTCGCAGCAGATTCTCGCTCCACTGTGGCTAGCCTAGTTTGGCTAGTTGCTAATTGGTTAGTTAAGTTTTCGACTAAAATTTCTTGACTTTGCAAAGTTTGATTAGAAACTTCCAATTTAGCAAACAGCCTGGTCAATTGTGCTTGAGTGTTTTGGAGTTCGGCATTCTGCTTTTCGAGCAAGGCTTCGCGATCCTGCAACTTTGTTTGGGACTCTTGGAGGGCTGTTTCTAGCTGGGAGATTCGCCCTAAGAGATCGCGGTTACATTCATGCAGGGCTTGCATCAAGGTGACAGGAGTCGATCCTTTGCCCTTATGTTCGCTATTGGCCAGCAGATTTTTGAGATGATCGGAAATCGGAGGTATATCAGTCAAGGGAACTTCTGTCTGAGATGGCAAATTTTTGGCTTCAGATGTTGTGGGAATTGCATCTACACTGATGGCGTTGGGAAAATCGACTGTTTCCCAGTCTGTTTCTGGCGTGTCTACAACTACAGCCCCAGGATCTTTTGGAGTGGGGTCGATCGGCTCTAAACCCCACACAGCTAAAGAATCTAGCTCTAAGGGTTCGGCATCGGATTGGACAGCAGAATGCGGTTGTTGCTGATTGGCTCGAAGATCAGCTTCTGACATGGCTTTATCCCAATATTCACAGAGTCTCACATCTAGTTTATCAAGGTACGTCGTAGATTCAAGAATCCCCGTACCTTTAAGTGGGGGAGTGTTAACCTTAATAGATTCTCTGGGGAGCATCCCGATTTTGCATAGGCGAAGCATGACCGCTGTAAATCTCTGGTTATTACTAATAAGTTGTCTGCGGTGATGCTATAGCCCATACGAATATATTTGCAAAACACAGATGCACCTGTTGCGATCTGCGATCGCCCTAATCTTTAACAACTGCAAAATGTTTATCAAGGATGGCTGGAATTTCCGCAGGTTTGATGCGACTGTAGCGAGTTTTGTCTGGCATCACAACTATATTCGGTCCGGCTTTGCACTGTTTGAGACATCCGGTTTTTTGCACAATAACTTCTCCGGCTAAACCGCTACAATTCAAAGCATTTTCCAGAGCTTTACATACTGCACCACTGCCGCGCTTCTGGCAGTCAGATTTTTGACATACTAATATTTTGCCTGAGATTTTTGCCGGAGTTGGCGTGGTTGGAGAGGATGTGGGAGAGTCGATCGCGCGATCGGGTATCAGAATCCCAACAGATGTATGCTTGGTGTCTACCTCTGGCTGCGAGGGATGATGCTTGCTGTCTGAAAGTTTCAGGCTATAAGCTTTGAGCTTAACTTTGCCATTTTTCAAGTTTTGCTGTTTCTGTCCAGCCACTTCAACTCTCAATCCGGGCTTTAAAACCATAGATACAGAAGCCCGCAATTCCTTGCAAAGTTTCACCAGAAATTCTACTCCGCGATCGCTACCAATTCGCAAATACTTTAATTTGTCACCATCTTCAATAATCAGATTCAGTATTTCTCCCTCTAAGCTAAACTCTGAAACTTGCTTGTAAGACGTATACATGATTATTCCTCAATGGTTAACTCTATTCCTAAATTTAGACAACACTAATTTTTTGCATTAAGCATCGTCCCTGAGTGACATCAGACACAAGTTAAAAGCTAGATTTAGCAAAAAATTAAGAATTGTCCAAAGCCCTTCCTGAAAAACTTCGCTGTCAGCATAGCCGCTTTCTTTCTGCCTTCTGGAGATTTCCGGCTCTTTCAGGAAGCATTTAGGGCAGTTTTCGGACTACGGAATCTGATTGATTCAGTAGCGGATCGGCGCTCTCACCCAGAAGTCGGGACTCTGAGGTGCGTCTTTTTAGAGCATAACGCAAATGCTAATAATTCTCAATAGAATTGGTAAAAAATTTTTCCTAATTTGCAAAATCTGCCAATACCGCTAGACCCCCTTGAAACACTCGCCTATATTAAGTAGAAGAAAGAAGGAAGAAGAACCCCCCCTGCCCCCCCCAAGGGGGGAATGAAGAAGGAAGAATAGCAAGCCAGTAAGCTTTTGAGCGATTTGGATCTTGCATTTAATTAGGTGGACTTACTTAACGTAACGATCCACTCCTCTTCCTTCGCGCCCTACCCTACGGGAACGGCTTCGCCGAACGCGCCTTCGCGGTTCGTTAATCTTCGCTCTAAAAAAAAGCGAACAGCCTGGTGACTGCCCGCTTTTTTATACAAAGTGAGTTAGATTAGTTAAGGCGCCAAAGCATTACCGCGCAACAAACTACCAATAGTTTTCGCAGTAATCTTCATTTGAATGAAAGGATTTGCCGGCACTACTGTCTTATACAAATAGCTATCGAATGTGAGTTTCTGCACATCGCGATCGGCACACATTTCCACAAAAGCTTCGCGAGTAGCATCAGAACGGTAGAACACCCGTTGCAAAATGTCAAGCACCTTGTAAGTAATCCCATAAGCCTTATCCCACCGCTTCAGATAAAGCTTGATTTCCTGTTCAGTTGGAATGCGTGCACCCTGCTGAGAAATCTCCACAATAGTTTCAGCACACATCCGGCCAGACTTCGCAGCAAAATAAATACCTTCGCCCGAAGACTTAGTAACATAACCGGCGGCATCGCCCACGAGAGCAACTCGGCCGACAACCCGGCGGGGACGCGGATGTTCGGGGATGGGGTGAGCTTCCACTTTAATAATCTCACCGCCCATGAGTCTTTTGGCAGCACGGGCGCGGATACCTGCTTGCAGCTTTTTGATACTGGCTTGATTGACTTTCATCGTACCGGTACCGACGGCTACGTGGTCGTATTTGGGGAACACCCAAGCGTAGAAGTCGGTAGATACGTCATCGCCGACGTACATTTCGGCTAAGTCGTGGTAGTAAGCCATTTTATCTTCCGGCAGGCGGATGCGTTCTTGGAAGGCGATCGCATAATTGTAATCACCAGCGTCGATCGCCTTGGCCACGCGAGAGTTAGCACCGTCAGCCCCAATCACCAAATCCACCTTCAGAGTTTTCTGAACTCCCATGGCAGTGCCGTCAGAGTGGTCGGCATAGTGGAGAGTGTAAGGGTCTGTATTGTTGCCTGGAATCTCTAATTTATGAACAGTGCCGTTAATTAGTTTAGCGCCCAAGGAAGCAGCGCGATCGCGCAAGAAACCATCGAGCACTTCCCGGCGGCACATACCGATGTATTCGTGGGCGTTTTCAATATTGATATCCACCTCAACATTGGAGGGGGAAATCATCTTCATTTTTCTGACTTGACGGTCTATGATATGTGGCGGCAAGTCAAATTCGCTGACCATGCACAGGGGAATAGCCCCACCACAGGGTTTAGCGTTGTCTAATTTGCGCTCGAATAGGTATGTTTCGATGCCTGCTTTTACGAGTGTTTCGGCGGCGGAAGAACCCGCAGGGCCTGAACCTACTACTGCAACCCTTAGTGTCAAAGTTTTTCTCCCCAGTT
>NZ_JAHRFC010000077.1:0-22215 GCF_020883015.1 Microcoleus sp. CAWBG640 | reverse complement strand
GATCGCAATTTTAACTTACATCAGATAGGACTCACGCTCTCACGTCAATTTTTCAGAATGGACTACTGGGTAATGCTGAGTGACCGAGGTTGAGTATTTCTACTCATTTTTGTCTTGGATGATTCACTTTTACTCCCTCAATCCCCCTATGTGCCAGTTGGGGGTGCGGAATGTGGGATTTAGACTCGCTATAGTTGCTATCCTAGAGACTATTTTCTGGCGGTAAATAGTGCAGTGCAACCGATGACTTGAACTGAATAGCTCGAAAAATTCGACGCTAAGGCATCTTTTAAATCTTCAACGTTATCCTGCCAATTGGTGAACACGCCCGTATTGTTGTAGATGTGCATGACTATTCTCCCTAAATAATTGTGCTTAACTCCTGCACCGAGAACAGTGGAGCCAAATAAAACGGCACCTTCTTTCATCAAAGGTTTGAGGTAATTAAAGGCTACGGTTTTGGTGGCAAGGGTTCCTGGGAGACAGTGCAGTAGGTAGTTAATTCCTATAGAATCAAACTGATTGGGTTCCAGAGGCAGGGGTTCCAGCACAGAGGCTTGATAGCAGGATGGCTTGTAGCGTTCAATCCGTTTTGAGGTAAAGTCTAAGCTGTTAGCATTTAGATCTAACAAACTAATTTTTGGTTGTCGAGAAGAAAAGCGGCATTTATCCAAATAATATCCCGATCCTACCCCTACATCTAAGTGGCAAGCAGAAATATTTTGGTTGTAGAAATTGAGCAGTCGGGTATATGAACATTTCCACAAAAAACGAGCTGAAATTCCTACTATTTTGTCGTATTCAGACAAAATATCTTCTGTATAAACTGCTTGTCCTTTGATGACGCGATCTTGGTTGATGGGAAAAGAAGTTGCATTCATTATTTTCACCTGGTTGTCGGTTGTTGTCGGTGGTTAAGTGATATTGATTCCGGTTACACCGGAATCAAAGGAAAAAGGGAAAAGCTGATAGGGTCTGGGACAGTAGGGGCGAAGCATTTGGGTGAAAAATCTGGGAGTCAAAGCTATCAATTGTCTGCACGAATGCTTCGCTCTGACCCCAGGTAACTGCTCTCTAGGTTTGTGGAAGAGCGCTGAAGCCCAACTACATACCTTTTTGATGGGTTTTAGCTCCAGAAAATGTTAATGGGCGGCTAAAAGAGACTGGGTATTGCAGATGGCTATTCGGTGCTAGTTCGCGAGAAATAATTTCCAAAACTTGCGGGAGATCGGTTTCTAAAAATAAGTGAGAACCTGAAACTGATTCAAGGTGAAAGCGGCTCGATGTCTGGGTATTCCATGCTGCCATATCTGCTTGACTCACAAAGCAATCTTTGCTACCGCTAAAAGCTGAAATTGGGCATTCTAACGGTGCACTATATTTGTAGGTATAGCCTTCAAGAGCTAGAAAATCTGCTTTCATGGTTGGCATTAGTGCTTCCATCAGTTCGGTATTTTGCAGGACTTTAGATGGTGTTCCAAAACTGCGAAGAAACTGGGTCAATTTCAGACGAGAACTTAAATCAAGTTCTGGGAAAGGATTAGGTAATTGGGGAGCAATACTGGCACCAATAAATAAGTGCACTGGTGACGAGCCAAACTGATCGCGAAGGGATTTGGCTACCTCAAGAGCTAATACTGCACCCATGCTGTGGCCGTAGAAGGCAAAGGGTTTGTCGAGAAATGGTTTCAGGACTTCTGCCAAGGTTTCAACTAAGGCTGTAAATTCAGTAAAAGGCGCTTCGCTGATCCGGTTTTCGCGGCCGGGAAGCTGAATTGGGCAAACTTCTATTTCTGATGGCAACTGTGACTCCCAGGTACGGTAGATTGAAGCGCCGCCACCAGCGTAGGGAAAACAAAATAAGCGGGTTTGGGCTGAGGTTGAAAACTCAGATTTCTTGATCCAACTCGAATGAGTATTTTGAGGAACTGTTAAGGCGGCAATTTCAAGTGCTGGCGATAGTTCTTCTACTGCTGGTGTGAGTTGAGAGTGCATTTTTATGGCTAACTGAGTTATTGAAGACCCTTCTATTAGTTCTTTCACTAGCAAGTTAATTGCTAAATCTTGCTCGATCCGATTTTTGAGTTCGACGACCATTAAAGAATCAAATCCTAACTCTCTTAAAGAGGCTTCGAGGCATATTTCAGAGCGTTTGATTCCTAGTCCTCGGACTACTTGTTGGCAGAGGTAAGATTCTAATAGAGCAGGACGATCGCGGTTTTTGGCAGTTAATATCCGATCGCGCCAAGTTGCTTTTGAGGAATTGAAGGCCGTCCCTGATAGTGCCATATCGGCTTCTTCAAAGACAGAATCTGTTGCTCTCAGGGATATAGGTTGTTCGGTGGCTACTACTCTGGCTACGGGTTCAATCCAATACCGTTGTCGCTGGAATGGGTATGTGGGAAGTAGGACTCGGCGACGGGAATAGTCTTGGTCAAATGCTGCCCAATCGAGATCAACTCCATGAACGTATAATGTTTTTAACGTGGCAAGTAATTGCTGCCAGTTGGATCGTTCTTTTTGGAGGGAAGACAGCCAAATTGTGGTGGTTTCTGGAAGACATCTGCGCCCCATGTTAATTAATGTGGAATGGGAACCGATTTCCAGAAAAATGTCAATTTTGAGGGTGGAGGCGGTCTTAATTGCTATCTCAAATTTGACAGGTTGCAAGATTTGATTGCACCAGTATTCAGGGCATCCAATTTCGATGGCTGGGGCGGGTTCTCCGGTTACTGTTGAAATTAGTGGAATTTGGGGTTCATTGTAGGTGATTTGAGTTGCTATTTTTCTGAAATCATCTAGCATTGGTGCCATTAAAGGGGAGTGGAAGGCGTGGGAGACTGTTAATTTGTGCGTCCACAGTTTTTGAGGTTGCAGGTCGGAAAGTACCGCAGAAATGGCTTCAGCAGTTCCAGAAATGACGGTTTCTTCTGGGCTGTTGATAGCTGAAATTACGACATTTGGTTCGTAGGGTGCGTTAGCGAAGCTTGCCGTAGGCATCGCAGCTTTTACTAACTCTGCATTCGCTAAAATTGCTACCATCTCGCCATTTGGAGGTAGTGCTTGCATTAGCCGACCGCGTTCTGCAACTAGCTTTATAGCATCTTCTAAGCTGAAAACTCCGGCTATGCAGGCGGCTACGTATTCGCCTAAACTGTGACCAATAACTGCATCTGGTTTGATGCCCCAGGATAGCCACAATTGAGCTAAAGCATACTCGAAAGCAAATAATGCTGGCTGCGTATAAGCTGTTTCATTGAGAGGAGAATCTATGCCCTTTTCTGGGTAAAGGACATCTAGTAATGGCAAGTCTAAATAGGGGCGTAGCAATCGATCGCAGCGATCGAGAGTTTGGCGGAATGTAGGTTGAGTATCGTAAAGTTCGCGCCCCATCCCGATGTATTGGGAACCTTGACCGGTAAAGAGGAAGGCAATTTGCGGCGGGTTGGTATTCGCACATTTGGTAATGACTTCGCTGAAGTCTTCGCCAGCGGTAAAGTCGGCTAATTGTTCCCGTAAATCTTGGACGGAATCAGCTACTATACCGAGGCGGTAATTGTGGTGCGATCGCCCTGCATTGGCAGTGAAACAAATATCTGCTAAGGGCTGATTGGTTGACAATTCAAGGTGGGTTTCGTATCGGGCTACTAATTCATTCAATGCTTTTTCAGTTTTGGCTGAAAGGCATAGTAAATGAGAGGGGCGATCGGTTTCTGATGCTACGGGGGCAACTGCTGGGGGTTCTTCTAAGATGACATGGGCATTGGTACCGCCAATACCAAAGGCGCTGACTCCGGCGCGGCGAGGAATGCCATTTTCCGTTGTCCAAGGTTGCTGTTTTGTGTTGACGTAGAAGGGGCTATTGGCAAAATCTATTTGGGGATTGGGTTCTTCAAAATGCAGGCTAGGTACTAACATTTTGTGCTTGAGCATTAGCGCAGTTTTGATGAAGCCTGTTACCCCAGAAGCTATATCCAGATGTCCAATATTCGTCTTATATGAACCGATCGCACAAAAGCCTTTCTTTTCGGTGTAGAGTGAAAAAGCTTGAGTCAAGCCAGCAAACTCAATGGGATCTCCCTGTTCAGTTGCCGTTCCGTGAGCTTCCACATAAGTGATGGTTTCAGCATCTACTCCTGCATTAGCAATAGCTTCAGCAATCACCTCTGCATGACCATTCACACTGGTAGACCAATAGCCAACCTTTTCCGAGCCATCATTGTTAAGTGCCGAACCTTTAATCACTGCATAGATAGAGTCTCCATCTGCTAGAGCATTTGAGAGCGGCTTTAATACTACAATTCCTACACCACTACCAAAGACAGTGCCTCCTGCTTTTGCATCAAAAGTCCGCGTATGTCCATCAGGAGAATAAATTTGCCCTTCTTTGTGGAGATAGCCCACTTTTTCAGGAATATCGATCATTACTCCGCCAGCTATAGCGACATCGCATTCACCCGCCAGCAAACTTTGGCGGGCAATGTGGATGGCAACCAATGAACTAGAACAGGCAGTTTGGACATTGATACTTGGTCCTTTCAAATTTAATTTGTAAGAAATCCGTGTCGGCAAAAAGTCATTACAATTAGCAGCAAAAAGTTTTAAGTTGCCTGGAATTGCAGCATCTTGAAGGTCATAATGTCCTGGATAAATATTTCTCAGGAAATACAGACTCGGGGCTTTGCTGGCGTAAACGCCCACTGAGCCTTTGTAAGCTTTAGGGTTATATCCAGCAATTTCAAGTGCCTCCCAAGCGCATTCCATGAAAATGCGAATTTGAGGGTCTAGCAGTTCAGCTTCTTTTGGACTATAGCCAAAAAACGAAGCGTCAAATAAGTCGATACCTTCCAGTTCCGCCGCTGCTTTCACGTAGTTAGGATTCTTGAGTAGGTCTTTGCTTACACCAGAAGCTGCTAACTCCTCATCGGTCAAAAAGGAAATGGACTCTACACCATCTTGCAGATTCTGCCAAAAATTGTTGATATTTTCAGCACCAGGAAATCTACCAGACATTCCGATTACTGCGACATCGAGAGTGTTATTCATTGAAGCTATCTCCTGAGTTATTTTGTGATTGTTGGATGAGTTTTGGACGTTGTTTCTTTGAATTTATACAGGCATGGGCATTGCGAATCTTTGCCTGCGATTTTCTCCCCGAATTTTACTGGGAACTAATTTAGAGAAAAGCTGTCGGTTTGAAGCTTGCCCTAAATATTCAGCCAGTGACTTGATCGTGGGATATTGAAACATATCGGTTATGGAGATTTCTTTTTTGAAGTGTGACTGTAATTTGCCTACAACATCAGCGATGAGTAAGGAATTACCACCTAAGTCAAAGAAATTATCGTGAATCCCTACTTCATTGAGATGAAGGACTTCTTTCCAAATCAAACCGATTGTTTTCTCAATCTCAGTCTTGGGTAAACCTTGAGCGTTTTGTGGCTTTGGAGAATCGAACTGTTTAAGAATGCTCTCAAATTCACCCTGATCGAAACGTTGGCTTAATTGACTCCGCTGAATCTTCCCAATTTCTGTTTTAGGAATCGTTTCTTTCTCAACTGGAATCAGATAATTTGGATTCAGCCCAATTTTTTTCAGAACACTGGCTCGCAGATCCTTGAGTACCAAAGCCAAGCGATTTGGCTCGGAAACAGCCGTATGGAAAAAGATGGCTAACTGATCGCTGTTACTATCGGGAGTTCGGACAGCACAGGCCGCAGTATATGAAACTTCTACTCCCTCTATTTCTTCTACTACAGCTTCAATTTCGTGGCTGTAGTAGTTGAGACCATTAACAATGATCGTGTCCTTGGCACGACCTGTAATAGTTAGCCTGCCACCCTTCAGAAATCCCAAATCCCCAGTATTAAACCATCCATCCTCGGTAAATACTTCTCGATTGAGTTCTGGATTTTGATAGTAACCAGAGGTGACAGATACTCCTTTAACCTGTAAGCGTCCAATTGCTTCTTGCTCAACTACTTGGTCATTGCTATCTACAATACGCATCGAAATACCAGGAATGGGAGATCCTACTTCCACAAAGGCATCACGATCGTCTGTTGACTCTAATGAAAATTGATTTGAGAAGGCAACAGCCGAAGAAGTTTCTGACATCCCCCAGGCTGGACGCATCGCACTAGCAGGAAGCCCTTGAGGGGAAAGCAACTCTAAAAAACGCCTTGCTGTTTTAGCAACAATTGCCTCACCTGCATTTAAAATAAATCGCATTGAGGATAAATTCCAATGTTGCGCTTGAATCTTCTGAGTTTGGTTATTAATCAGTGAATATGCAAAATTGGGAGCCCAAGTAACCGTAGCTTGAAAGCGCTCAATCAAGTCTAGCCACAGGAGCGGGTTTTGCAAGATAGCTTCCTTGACAACCTGGATTTGCTGGCAACCCAAGTAAACATCTCGAACATGGAACATGACTAGACCACCAACGTGGTCAAGAGGCATCCAATTCAGGGAGATATCTTGGCTGTTAAAATCATTCATCTGGGAGGTGCTGGCAGATCGGCTGAGTAAACTGCGATGGCTTTGCATTACCCCTTTGGGCATTCCAGTGCTTCCAGAAGTGAGCAGCAACAGAGCTAAATCGTCAGGGTGACTGTTTTCAGCGCGTTTGTCAGGAGTAGCGGTTCGCAACTCTTCAATAGCTGCAACTTGAATACTCTCAACTCCCCAAGACTGTGATAGAGCAAGAATTGAGGCAGCTAGTTTTTGATTAGTGACGATCGTCGGATGTTCCAACATCTCCCAAGCATGGTGCAGCTTTTTGACAGATCCATTAGATTCGGAGTAGGTGGGAGCGATCGCGATCGGTACGGGAACAAACCCTCCTAAAACGCATCCCCAAAAGGCAGCGATGAAGTCTTGATTGCGCTCAAATTGGAAAATTACCTTGTCTTGAGACTTTAAGCCGAGCTTTCTCAATCCCCCAACTATCCGCTGAGCTTCCTCTAGTAAGGCTGGATATAACTGAAGGCTCTCTTTACCCCCAGACTCAATATAAACAATGCCTTGATTGGGAAAATGAATCGCCGCCCGTTGCAGAGCTTGGGAGAGGAGCGTCGGAGCGCTAGAATTAAGCCGCAATTGTTCTCCGTGACTAACTGCCAATTGCTTAGAGGCTGGATTTGGCTTCAACACAGACACCTGTGGGATGCCAAAAGCTAAAGATTCAATCTTGTTTTTTAGCAGAGTTGTCTCTGCATAAAGCTCTCGCAGCTTTGCTTCCGATGGCGGTGTTAAGCATTGAGAATTGTTTTCCATTCCGTTAGACATTGTGACCAAGTTAACAAAGTAAAGTGACATAGATCACACAGTAGTCCTTTCGCATTCAGTAACCTATAATATAAATAGCGTTACTTTAGCTTCTGGATTTGACTGGTGAGTTAAGTAGCTTTGACAATCAAAGCCAAAGCCAAGACTAAAAACACCTAGATCAAACTAGATGACATTTAGAACTGGGAGCCCAGAAACACGCAAGTTAAGCAGTCGTCAGTTTCATCAGCTAGTGGCTCAGTCTCCTAACCGTCAGCTACTGGCTGTCTGAATCCGACTACAAAGTAAAAAAACAAACCATTGGGAAGCAGCAAAAAATTCAGCAGTAGAATACTAGCCTTTTCATGCTAAGCTATAGACGTTTTTGAGATTCGCTGTAGCTACCGCCATTTGTGAGATTCGGCTAATGAGTCATTTGCTGTATTTGTCTTGAACCGCGGTTTTTTATTCTACGTTCCTTTCAAGAAGAAGTCAAGGGCTTTAAAAAAGCTTTATAATGATGTCAAATGGGTTCTAATAGAATCGACAACTAGCATTTCTCGCGACAGGAGCTCCCCAAATGTTCGTCCTCCCCGGCTATCAGATCCTGCAACCAGTCCAAATGGGAATCAAAAACGCCATCTACCGAGGCATCCGAGAAACAGATCGCACCCCAGTCATCATCAAAACCCTCAACGCCGAATTCCCCAGCCTCGAAGACATCACCCGCCTCAGACACGAATATAAAATCACTCAAAATTTAAACCTACAAGGCATAGTCAACACCTACAGCCTCGAAAATACAGGCAACAACTACGCCCTAATCATGGAAGACTTAGGGGGAACATCTCTCAAACAACTATTAGCCGCCAAAAAACCCACCCTCAAAGAATTTCTCAGCATCACCATCCAACTAGCCACCGGCCTATCGGAACTCCATCAACACCAAATCATCCACAAAGATATTAAACCTAGTAACATCATCATCAACGCCACCACCAAACAACTCAAACTAATCGACTTCAGCATCGCCAGTCGCCTCAGCCGAGAAACCCCAACCATCAATAATCCTAACGAACTCGAAGGCACCCTTGCCTATATGTCCCCCGAACAAACTGGGAGAATGAATCGCAGCCTCGACTACCGCACCGACTTCTATTCCCTGGGAATCACCTGCTACGAAATGCTCACAGGTCAAGTCCCCTTTACCAGCCTCGACCCCTTAGAATTAGTCTATTGCCACATCGCCAAAAATCCCACCCCCATTCAACAACTGAACCCCGAAATCCCCCTAGCAATTAGTACAATTGTCCTGAAATTAATGGCGAAAAATGCCGAAGATCGCTATCAAAGCGCCCAAGGACTAAAAGTAGACTTAGAAGAATGCTTAAACCAACTGCAAGCCAGCGGCAGAATCAGGAACTTCACCCCAGGGGAGAAAGATAAATCAGGGCAATTTCTGATCCCGCAAAAACTCTATGGTAGAGAAGCAGAAGTCACCGCATTGTTAGCCGCATTTGAACGAATTAGCCACCCGGAAACAGGACGAGGGCAAGTAGAAATGATGCTAGTTTCCGGTTACTCAGGCATCGGTAAAACTAGCGTAGTTCAGGAAGTCCACAAACCCATAGTCCGGCAGCGAGGTTACTTTACCGCCGGGAAATTCGACCAATTTAAACGCAACATTCCCTACGCAGCCATCATTCAAGCCTTATCCGACCTAATCCGTCAACAGCTAACAGAAACCGGCGAGCAAATAGCAATTTGGAAATCAGAATTTTTAGCCGCATTAGGAGCGAATGGAAAAGTAATTATTGAAGTCATACCGGAAGTAGAATTAATTATTGGTAGTCAACCCGAAGTACCGCAACTCGAACCCACCGCTGCACAAAATCGGTTCAATTTAGTCTTTAAACAATTTATTAGCGTATTTACTAAAAAATCTCACCCACTGGTGTTATTTTTGGATGATTTGCAGTGGGCAGATTTAGCATCGCTCAAGTTGATTCAATTGTTAATGACGGATTTGGATAGCGAATATTTATTGTTAATAGGAGCCTATAGGGATAACGAAGTTAGTCCCACGCACCCGTTAATTTCTACGATAGAAGAAATTTGCAAAAATGGTGGAAAAGTCAATAATATTGTGCTGCAACCTTTGACATTGAATACAGTTAATTTAATTATTGGGGATACGTTAAAAGATACAGAACATTTTGAAGAATTGAGTAGGTTGATTTTTAATAAAACCCAGGGAAATCCCTTCTTTATGAACCAATTGCTGCAAACTCTGTATGCAGACAAACTATTACAATTTGACTTTAAGCAAGGGCGATGGCTGTGGAACCTAGAGGAAATACAAGCCTTTGGAATTACGGATTATAACGTGGTGCAATTAGTAGCGAGAAACCTGCAAAAGTTGCCAGAAGCTACCCAAGAAGCCTTGAAATTAGCGGCCTGTATTGGCAACTCTTTCTATTTAGATGTGTTAGCAATAGTCAGCGAACAATCTCAATTTACCGCAGCGGATCATCTGTGGGAAGCATTGCAATTAGGTTTATTATTGCCGTTGAGTAAAGATTATAAAATACCGTTACTGCTTGACCCCTCTGAGCAAGATAGCACACCCCTGGAAGAATTTAGAGTTGGGTATAAGTTTCTCCATGACAGAGTACAGCAAGCAGCCTATTCTCTAATTCCCGAAGACCAAAAGCAAGTGACTCATCTAAAAATCGGTCAATTGCTATGGAAACAGACGGCAAATTATGCCTTAGAAGAAACAATATTTGATATAGTTAACCAGCTTAATATTGGGAGAGAATTGATATCAGAGTGGGGGGAAAAAGAGAGATTAGCTAATCTGAACTTGAAGGCGGGGAAAAAGGCGAAAACATCTACGGCTATTGATGCGGCGGCTAAATACTTAGCAGTAGGATTGGAATTATTGCCAGAAAATAGTTGGGAGAGTCACTATGAATTGACATTAAATCTTCATGTGGAAGCGGCGGAAGCGGAATATTTAAACACGGATCTTGAGCGGGCAGAACAACTGGTAGAAATTGTTTTACAACAAGCTACAAGTTTACTGGATAAGGTAAAGGTTTATGAGTTGAAAATCCAGTTTGCGATCGCCCAAAATCAGCTAGTTAAAGCTATTGAATTAGGACTTTCAGTAATAGAAATTTTAGGCGTAGTTGTATCTACTCCAACGGGTTTAGAGAGTGAAATAACTCAGTTACCAACGCTAAAAGAGTTAGAATCTTTGGTAGTTATGATAGACGATTATAAGTTAGCAGCTATGCGAATTTTTGTTAATATTATCGGAGCGGCTCTAATGGCATCTATTACAACTTATATGCAGGTAATTTTAACAATGGTTGCTCTATCTACCGAATACGGCTACTCATCTCAATCAGCCTACGCCTATGCTAACTATGGTTTAATTCTTTGTGCTAATGGCAATATAAACGCCGGATATCAATCAGGACTAATAGCTATGAAGCTTTTAGAAAAATTTGATGCCAGAGAACTAAGATGCAAAACTTATGCAGTATTTAATGCTTTTATTAGACCTTGGAAAGAACCCATTAGAGAGACTATTACACCATTATTAGAAGCAATTCAAAGTGGGCAAGAAACAGGAGATTATGAGTATGCTGGTTATAGTGCTGTTCATTCTTGCGAACACCTATTATCTATGGGTGAGCTATTAGAAGTAGTAGATATCAAACAATTATCATATATTGGTCTGTCCTTGAAGCTGAAGCAAGAAGTTGCTATTAAATTTTCTCAAATCTGGCATCAACTAACATTAAATCTAAGAGGATTAGCACAAAATCAGCTTCAGTTGATTGGTAGTAGTTTTGACGAAGCGGCCATGGTACCATATTTTAAAGCCTCGGGATATGGAGCATTGTTGTTTGTCTTTGCTGTAGCTAAGTTAATTCTACTTTATTTATTTAAAGACTTTCAAGCTATTGACAGTGCCTCTTTAGCCCTAGAATACGCATCGAGTTTACAAGGAAAGTTAATTCAAGCAACCTATAATTTCTACCATTCCCTAGTGTTACTAGCTCAATATGATAACGCCAATATCGCTCAAAAAGAGCAATACTTGATACAAGTAGAGGAAAACCAGCAAAAAATGCAGCACTGGGCGCACCATGCCCCCTTTAACTATCAACATAAATACGACCTAGTAGAAGCGGAAAAAGCTCGAATTTTAGGCGATCGCCTGAAAGCTCAAGAATATTACGATCGCGCGATCGCCGGAGCCAAACACCACAACTACATCCAAGAAGAAGCTTTAGCCAACGAACTCGCCTCCGAATATTATCTAGCGATCGGCAGAGAAAAAGTTGCCAAAACCTACATGACCGAAGCCTACTACGGCTACATCCACTGGGGAGCCACCGCCAAAGTCCAAGACTTAGACGAGCGCTATCCCCAGCTAATTTTCCGCACCTTAAACCCAGAGGGCTCAGACTTAGAAACCACCAGAAAAACCATTTCCATGCACTCAACTAATTCCAAGTCTAAAGGTTCAGCAATATTAGACCTATCTAGCGTGATGAAAGCCGCACAAGCACTGACCGGCGAATTTGCCTTAGAAGGCTTGCTCAGCAAACTGATGACAATTTTAATGGAAAATGCCGGCGCTCAAACAGGCTATTTAATCTTACAGGAAAACCATCAACTGACTATCGAAGTCAGCGCCCTGAATCCAGAAACAGTCACCGTAAACACCAAACCACTCACCCCAGACCTACTACCCCTTTCCGTCATCAACTATGTAGTCAGAAGCCAACAAAACCTGATCTTAAACAACGCCGCTAACGATACACAATTTGCCAGCGATATTTACCTTCAACAACAACAACCCCAATCCTTATTGTGTTCTCCCCTGCTCAATCAAGGCAAATTAATCGGCATCATTTACCTAGAAAATCATATTAGCATCGGAGCCTTCACCACAGAGCGTGCAGAACTCTTAAACATCCTCTGTCTCCAAGCCGCCATTTCCCTAGAAAACGCCCTTTTGTATAACAATTTACAGCGCAGTAACCAGCAATTAGAAATCGCCAACCAGCAACTAGCAGAATATTCCCATAGCCTAGAAGCTAAAATAGAAGAAAGAACCAGAGAACTTCAAACCGCGCAAAAACAAATCATTGCCAAAGAAAAACTTGCTTCCTTGGGTGCTCTAGCCGCTGGTATAGCTCACGAACTCAGAAATCCTCTGAACTTCGTCAATAACTTTGCAGAATCTAGCGTCGAGTTAACCGAAGAATTAATTGCAGAAATCGAGAGGAATTGCGAACAGATAGCACCGGAAGTTCTCGATAATATCAAATACATTTTATCCGAACTTCAAGGCAATGCCACTGACATTAACCTGCATGGGAAAAGAGCCGAAAGCATCATTAGAAGTATGATGATGCACGCTCGCACCGAAAGCGGTCAATCCCAACTCACCGACTTGAACGAAATCCTGGGTCAAGCCGTTGATTTAGCTCACCACAGTAAACGGGCTAAAGATAATCGGTTTAACCTGACAATCGAAACTAATTACGATCGCACTATTGGTCAAATCGAATTAATCTCCGCTGACATCAGTCGTGCTTTAATTAATTTGATTGACAACGCTTGCTACGCAGTGCATACTAAGAAACAACAACTGGGTGACTCTTTTATCCCTGTCCTAAGTGTGAAAACCCAAAATCACGGTGACACTGTAGAAATCAGGATTTCTGATAACGGTATCGGTATCGAGTCAGAAATTCACGAGCAGATATTTCATCCCTTCTTTACCACTAAACAGGCTGGTGAAGGTACGGGTTTAGGGTTATCACTCACCCACGATATTATTGTTGGGCAACACCGAGGTAGCATCCAATTGGAAACCGAATTAGGAAAGGGGACAGAATTTATTATCAGCTTGCCGAAACAGAATAAAATGTCTAATGGCTAGGTACGTACCTGAATTAATGGAGAACTGCTATAATATTGATAGGGCTAATGCCCGTCGTTGGTGTCAAATTGAGGTCAAAATTAGTATTTAGTATCACTTTTGACCAATAACTCCTCGATCCCCCCTAGCCCCCAGGGCTGTTTCATTCTCAATGCTAAATTTTTAAACCTAACCCCCCATTCCCCTTCTCTGCAAGAGAAGGGGGAGTAATTAAATACTATTAAATATCGAAAAGATTTAATAGTCAGAATTCTTCTCCCCTTTCCTTGCAGGAGAGGGGGTGGGGGAGAGGTCAAACAATGCTTACTTTTAGAATATAACAAGGACTAAAAATGACAGCTAAAATCCTGGTAGTTGATGATGAAGTAAGTTTAGAAAGATTAATTAAACAGCGGTTTCGTAAAAAAATCCGTGAGAATAAATTAGAATTTATTTTTGCTTATAATGGCAGAGAAGCCTTAGAAAAACTAGCAACAGAATCACCCATCGCCGTCATTTTAACCGACATTAATATGCCGGAGATGGACGGACTGACTTTGCTAGAAAAGCTTGCCGAATTTTCTGAAACACTAACTCTCAAAACCATAGTAGTTTCGGCTTATGGTGACTTGCAAAATATTAGAACAGCCATGAACCGGGGCGCTTTTGATTTTTTAACCAAGCCCATCGACTTTGATGATTTAGAAATTACCCTCAACAGAACGTTGGAATACGTTCAAAAGATGAAAGAAAATCTGCATAAGCTCCATCAAGCACAATCTCAATTAGTGCAAAATGAAAAAATGATCTTGATTGGGCAATTAATAGCAGGAGTTGCCCACGAAATCAACAATCCCGTCGGCTTCATTGTTGGCAATATCAATCATTTAGAAAACTATCTTAAAGATCTATTGAAAGTTTTAAATCTTTATCAAACCGAACTATCAAAACCTAGCGAAGCGCTGCAAAAACAACTAGAAGAAACTGAATTAGAATTCATGGTAGAAGACTTGCACAACATCATCGCCTCAATGAAAGAAGGCACAGAACGCATTCGCAGTATTAGCACCTCTTTAAGAAATTTCTCGCGGAGTGATACTGACAAAAAAGTAGCTGCTAATATTCAGGATGGGATTGAAAGTACCATAATGATTTTAAAACATCGACTGAAAGCTAATAACCAACGTCCTGAGATTTCAATCATTAAAGAATACGGAGAATTGCCACTATTAGAATGCTATCCCGGACAACTAAATCAGGTATTTATGAATATTATTGCCAATGCAATTGACGCACTAGATGAATCTAATCAAGGGCGTAGTTATGAACAAATTAAAGCCCATCCTAATGTAATTACGGTGAAAACTGAACTAGGATTGCCACCCAATCGAGTAGTAATTCGCATTTCCGACAACGGGCCGGGAATACCAGAATCCGTAAAACAGAATATTTTTAACCCATTCTTTACCACAAAATCCTTGGGGAAAGGGACAGGATTAGGGTTGTCTATTTCCCGATCGATTGTAGTGGAAAAACATGGGGGCGCGATCGACTGTATTTCTAAGCCAGAAGGGGGAACTGAGTTTATCATAGAAATTCCGATAAACACTAATGCTGGGGGTGGTTAACTATGCCATCTTTCAAAACAGCCAAAATTATTTTAGTGGTTGATGATGAAATTAGTTTGGAACGTTTAATCAAACAGAGATTTCGCAAACAAATCAATGCGAAAGAATTAGAGTTTATTTTTGTGAATAATGGTTATGAAGCTCTCTCTTTGTTAGAAACTTCCTCCAGCATTGATTTAATCTTAACGGATATTCAGATGCCAGAGATGGACGGCCTGACGCTGTTGGAGAAAATCAAAAAATTTGACCCAAATCTCAAAGCCATTGTCGTATCCGCTTACGACGAACTGAAAAACATTAGAACTGCGATGAATCGCGGGGCTTTTGATTTTTTGACAAAACCCATTGATTTTAACGATTTAGAAATTACGATTAATAAAACCCTGGCATTTGTCCAAGAAGTTCGACAGAATCAAGAGCAGTTGCAACAAGCTCAAGAGCAACTACAATACCAAGCTTTTTATGATGGGCTCACAGGATTACTAAACCGCAACGGATTTATTAAACAGCTAGAAGCCCATATTCACACTAACCAACAGCAGGCCAATAGTCCCTTTGCACTGTTATTTTTGGATTTAGACCGCTATCAAGTTGTCAAATTCACTTTAGGGCACGGGGTAGGAGAGGAATTATTAAAACAGGTAGCTCGTCGGCTAGAAAATTGTCTGTCTCCCACCTCAATTATCGCCCGTGTGGGCACTGATGAATTTGCCATCTTGTTGAAAGATATTTCAGACACCCAACAGCCTCACCAGATCGCCAGCGCGATCCACCGGGCCTTAGAAATGCCCTTGATTTGGGAGGGGGTGGCAGTATCTTCCACAGTCAGTATTGGTATTGCTTATAGTAGTTTAAATATTCTGGAACCAGAAGATTTATTAAGGGCAGCAGATACAGCAATGCACTCTGCGATTCTACAGGGAAAAGGCAATACAGCAGTATTTAATGCAGAAATGCTGACCAGTGCAATTTCTCGCCTCCAGTTGGAAGCCGACTTGCAGCGAGCAGTTTTTGACCGACAATTGCACTTAAATTATCAGCCGATTTTCTCCCTAGTTGATGAGCAAATTGTAGGGTTTGAAGCCTTAGTGAGGTGGCGGCATCAAGTCAGGGGGATGGTTTCTCCAACAGAGTTTATCCCTATAGCCGAAGAAACGGGATTAATTCTACCCTTGGGGGCATGGGTACTATCCGAAGCGGTACAGTGTTTGAGCATTTGGCTAGAAAAGTTTCCCCATGTCAGACCCTTGAGCATGAATGTTAACTTATCAGGAATTCAACTTTCAAGTCCTGAGTTGAGGACACTGATTAACCGATTATTAGATGAGTTTTCCTTAAGTGGCGAGTTTTTGAAATTAGAGATTACTGAGAGTATGTTTATGGAAAATGCTGGGTCAGCAACTCCGTTATTACAGCAGTTAAAAGCGCAGCAAGTTAGATTTTGTATTGATGATTTTGGGAAAGGCTATTCTTCGCTATCCTACCTGCACCATCTACCTATTGATACTTTAAAAATTGATCGGGAGTTTATTTCCGGGATGGTTGAGGATAGCAAAGATTTTGATATTGTAAAGACAATTATTAATTTAGCTCATTCTTTGGGGTTGGATGTGGTGGCAGAGGGGATAGAAACGCAAGAACAGTTACATTTGTTGAGAGAGTTGGGGTGCGAATGGGGACAGGGATTCTTTTTTTCTCGACCGCTGGAAGCAGAGGCCGCTGGGGAATTGTTAGCCCACATGGCATCACCGTGCCAAAACGGGAAAATTGTACGAATCGGCTGAAACCTTTATCTAGTAACCCACATTCCGCACCCCCAACTGGCACATACACGGAGTGAGGGGGTAAAAGTGAATCATCCGAGACAATAGTGAGTAAAAATACTCAATCATTTCGGTCGCGTTCGCATCACCAGTTAAGAATTCCTGACAAGAGACGTGAGGCGTGAGTTAAATCTGACACCCGTTAAAATTGCGATCGCCACAAACCTGTGTTTATTACCTCACTGTTACCCTCACGCCTGACCAAAATGCGTTAATTGCGATCGCTCTTGGGTAACCAATCATCGCCAAAAAGAGTATTAGATAAGTTATATTTGGCAGGAATTACAGAAATATTCACAACCATTGCCCTGTCAGCAGCTCAAAAATTTGAGATAAATACCGATACATCTCACCTCGACTCAAGTTCATTTCATCTACATGGTAAATATGAGCAAGAATTGCCATCAGTATCTTTTTCTAGCACAGAAACAGATAGCAATCAGTTAGAAAATTCATCAATCAACCATCAAACATCCCCAATACCAATTCAGATTACCTACGGCTATTCTCGTGACCATCGCCCTGACTTATCAGGAACCGCGTAGCGTCGCCCTGAGCGTAGTCGAAGGGTCGAAGGGTCGAAGGGTCGAAGGGTCGAAGGGTCGAAGGGATGCCTGTTCCACAATGATTATGGGAGAGGTAGATTGAGCTCACCCGATTAATTTAGCAACTCGCAAAGCAGACGTAATCGCTCCTTCATGCAAACCATCACCCAAATAAGCCCCCCCATGATAAGTATGATTCTCTCCATTAGTCTCGATAATTTCATTTCGATATCGGAAAGATTCCACTGTATATAAAGGCGTGTGATGTTTCTGAATGTGAATAATCTGCTCTTTTGCAATCAATTCATCCATGTGAAAAGCTAAACTATATCGCCGCGAAGATGAGATGCCACAAAGCTGATTTAAACTCGCATTATAGCCCCATCCTTTGTCTGTTTCAAAAAAATCAAATTCTGATAACTTGCGAATACCGTAGCGATCGTACATGGATGTATCCGAATGCAGCAAAGTAGTCGCATAATTGGCTTGCCATGCCGAAAACCGCTTAGTTTCCGCATCCGTCGGGTCAGACAACAGCTTCATTACGCAATCGGGAGGTGTTGCAAAAACAACCTTATCAAACTCCTGAATCTCCCCAGTAGACAGCACAATTTTTACACCATCAGCGCCTCTACAAATACTCTCAATTTCCACATTAACCAAAATCTTACCCCCAAAGCGATCGATAATTTTTTCAATGTAAGAATACACGCCACCTTTAATCCTTACCCAGTTAACCGACGCATATTCCCGTAGCATGGGAATCGCCAATTCTGCGGGAAAATTGTTGATAATTTCAAAAGGTATCGAGTAGCTATACATGGTTAGTAACTTGAGCCAAGTATTGCGTACACAGGAGCTATGTAAAGGCTGACCCAGTGGCATATCGTAGAAATCATGGGTTTGAGAAAATCGCATTTTCAGGATGAATCCAGCAGAACGAGCATAGAGAGCATCGAGTTGTAAATATTCAATCAGCCGTTGAATTCCCGTGAAGTTTTTCTGAATGGCGACTCCTGATAAAAAGTGGCGGCCGTCTTTAAACAATAGCGAAGAACCTATTTCCACAGGCTCTAATTCTACTCCTAGCTCTCCCATGAGAGTAGCAAAATTATAAAACACTGTCGGAAATTCTAGTACCCCATTTTCTAATATCTCTTTACACTCAGATTGATTGGGCGCAACGTTTTTGTTGAGTGTCCGAATATGTCCGCCTAAAATTGGCTGTTTTTCAAACACTGTAACATCATGCTTCTGTTTATCGAGCCAGTAGGCTGTGGCCATTCCACTAGCTCCGCCTCCAACAATTGCAATTCTCATGATTCTCTCCTAAATTGATAGAAGGAAGATGGAAGATGGAAGATGAACCCCCCCCCTACCCCCCCAAGGGGGGAAAGAAGATGGAAGAAGAACCCCCCCTACCCCCCCCAAGGGGGGAAAGAATATGGAAGATGGAAGATGGAAAATGGAATAAATTATCGTTCCCAGGTTCTACCTGGGAACGCATTACTAGAGGCTCTGCCTCGTGTTTTTTACTAGAGAATTCCTCCTAGCCTAAAATTGGATCGCCTGATAAACGTTGATACAAAAGTGCTCCTGTCCAAAATGTCGGCGCAAATCCTGGGTAGCCGGAGGAGGCATTGCAGAAATAGAAATTGTTGAGAGATGTTTCGTGATTTAGGCGATCGACTCCCATGTTACGGGGCGTTAGACTAGAACCATAGGAATTGCCATTAGGACACCAGCAGAAGCGCTCGTTAGTGGTGGGACTTCCTGTAATCTGAAAGACCATGTGTTTGCGGAAATTCGGAACGTAGTGTTTCTCAACTACGTCTAAAATTGAATCCAAAATTTCTTTTTTCTTGTTTCGATAAGCTTTGCGATCGCTATCCCAGAGTTGCTTAAAATAACTGTAATTAGCAACAGTCAGAAATTCAACTATTTGACAATCTTCTGGACAATCTCTCCGGGCTTGGGTCAGTAAAGTTGGAGTTGTGATGGCAAAACTGGGATTAGAAAAATTATTTTGCTC
Organism: Microcoleus sp. CAWBG640; assembly: GCF_020883015.1. NCBI lineage: Bacteria > Bacillati > Cyanobacteriota > Cyanophyceae > Oscillatoriales > Microcoleaceae > Microcoleus > Microcoleus sp. CAWBG640. The sequence goes on along the minus strand of NZ_JAHRFC010000077.1, from coordinate 2,971 downwards.
ATACATTTGAGCAAATGCTTCATTCAAATCTTGATGCCCAGAATGAAAGGTATTCCACTTGCCAAATCCATAGTCTCGGAGATCGATATCTTTGACAACACAGTAGACCATGTAGTTAGATGCAGAATACTCATAATTCAGTTTCCGCCTTACTGTTTTAGAGAACATTTCCTCACCAATCATTTTGGCTGCTTTTTTCGGATCGAGGTTACAAATCACGGTGTCTCCGGTGAATTCATGAGTTTGATGGGATGTCAAATCCATTGCTTGCACTCCGGTAACAGTTCTGTTGGTGAGTCTAAAATTGATGACTTCATGATTTAGCTGCACCTTTCCACCGTGGGATTCAATGACTTGAACTAAGGAATTGATGACATCCTCAAAATGTTGGGTTGGGTAAAATGCACCTTCTTGATAGCCTCTAAATAAGGCAATCCACGCATAGAAAGAAAGTTGATTTGGTGGCAGGAGAAAATCTGGCCATTGCAAGGCTAGTAAGGTTTGGGCTGCTTGTGGAAGTTTGAATTTGTCGAAAACATCCTGAAGTGTACTATTGAGATATTGGATGGCACAAAATACTTCACTGAAATGTTTGACTAATTCCACTGGCTTGATGGGAGGAGCTAGTTTTTTTAAGCCGGCGGCAGTCTTTTCAACTTCGTTGACAAATTGGGAAATTCGACTGGCATCTTCAGGAAACAACAGGGACAATCTGCGAATCAATTCTGTTGATTCTGAAGGAATTTCCAGGGAATATCCAGGCATTTTCATATGATCGAAGCCATTGGGATCGTAACGTTCAAAGGTGACATCTCGATCCAAACCTAGCTTTTTGAGTACGCGATTGACAGTATGTCCTTCACCGCAATCCCAAACGTAGTGAAATTGGGCATTAAACGTATATTTTTTTGCCATTGTAAAGGTATGACCAAAGCCCCCCGGATGTTCATGGGCTTCGAGGATGTGCACGGTTTTGCCAGAATTTGCCATCAAGGCCCCAAAAACCAGTGCGGATAAACCACTGCCGACAATCAGGTAATCTGTTTTCATAAAAACCTCGCGGGAGCTTGCAAACCCAGTGGCTTTAGCCCTGGGGGGAAAAGTAACACGGGATAGTTTAGTGTCCTGTCAATGGGATATTTCGTCGATCGAGTGAATCGGGCGATCGTTCTATCTTGAGACTAACTCTCAATTGTGAGGAAATTATGAAGAGAATTGTTGATGTCAATTCCGGTTGTATCGGAATGATTTAACCGCGAAGGCGCGAAGTACGCGAAGGAAGAGAAGAGAGAGTTTAATACAGGACGATGAAGACAGGATTTTATATGATGGGTATTTCTGCCGGATTTGGTATCAGGTAAGTGGGTGGAAGAGAATGTCGATCGCCTTCGCATTTGCTTGTACTCCTTTGAGTATAGCTAAAAGTTGATCGCTGGAGGCTATCCTGATTAAAGTGGCATTGTTTTCTAGGATGATGCGGAGTCGATCGACTGTCAAGTTTTCTGTTAAAACAAGTACATCTTCACCTAGGGTGAAATCAGTAATTACATCGCTGCCTTCGGGCGCAGTTAATACAAAGTAATCTCTTCCATTTCCACCTTGCAACGTATCATCGCCTAAATCTCCCATTAGCCAGTCATCACCTAAGCCACCAATCAAAGTATCGTCATCTTTGCCGCCATCAAGAGTATCATTTCCTTCACCCCCGCACAATTTATCGGTATCGTCATTACCAAAAATTAAATCATTGTCATTACCGCCACAGAGGTAATCTTTTTGACCGCTAGCATCTGTGGCAATATTATCCATATCTCCCACAATTGTATCGTCTCCTGGGCCCCCACAGATGCTGTCATTGCCTAAATCTCCTAATAGTAAATCATTGCCAGCATCCCCGAAGATTAGATCGTTATTTTTGCCACCGTGTAAGGTATCATGATATTCGCCACCAGACAGAGTGTCTTCGCCTTCTTGTCCATGGAGAAAATCTCGATCGCGATCGCCAAATAGCAAATCTCGTCCAGTTAAATCGCCATCAGACGAGTTAGAAGTGCCGCCAAATAGACTATCAGCACCTTCACCGCCAACTAGAGTATCATTGCCCTTATCGCCCCAGATTAAGTCATTATCTTTGCCACCGATCGCCAAATCATGATCCTTACCTGAATAAATAATATCATGGCCAGCATGACCGATGATATAGTCATTATTTTCGTTACCAAATATGGTGTCGCTGTCTGTATCCGGGGCGACAGAAATGTTACTAAGAAATCCACCATAAATATAGTCGCCACCTTGCAATCCAATGAGCAAGTCGCTACCCTTGAAACCATTGATAATGTCGTTAAAATTAGTCCCGGTTAAGGTATCTTTACCCTCAGTAGGGCTGAAAGTATGTTGAGTAATATTGGGGTGAAGAAGGGACGGGATATCTGGTAAAATAGTGCGATCGCAAAAGCAGTTTTCCGAAAAAGTATCGATATTTCCCCCATCAAAATCAGTCAGCATTTCCCCTGGTTGGAGGGGCGTTGGATGGTGGGTGCCCATCCCCACTGAAATCGCAGTCGGAATCTGAGTCAAATTTTCAGCCAGAATTATAGTCACCGTTGGAATGACAATTTTCTGTGGAATCGGAGTTTCCGATTGCGTCGGAGTCGGAATCGGAGTCGGAGTTTCCGCAGGAGTTGGTGTCGGAGTTTCCGATTGCGTCGGAGTCGGAATCGGAATCGGAGTCGGAGTTGGAATTGGTGTCGGAGTTTCCGATTGCGTCGGAGTCGGAATCGGAATCGGAGTCGGAGTTGGAATTGGTGTCGGAGTTTCCGCAGGTGTGGGAGTTGGAATTGGTGTCGGAGTTTCCGCAGGAATCGGAGTCGGAGTTTCCGCAGGTGTGGGAGTCGGAGTTTCCGCAGGAGTTGGAGTCGGAATCGGAGTCGGAGTTTCCGCAGGAGTTGGAGTCGGAATCGGAATCGGA
>NZ_JAHRFC010000076.1:0-22228 GCF_020883015.1 Microcoleus sp. CAWBG640 | reverse complement strand
GGCTATTCCATCTTCAAACGCAGCTACGATGCTCGTAAAAAACCAGAAATCCTGCTTGTCTATATTGTCGATGTGGAAACGACACAGGAAACACAAATTTTGGAGCGCCTCAAAAAAGACCCTCATGTGATGGTAACGCCAGACATGAGTTATCGCTATGTAGCCCAAGCTCCCAAAAATTTGACGATTCGCCCCATTGTGATTGGCACAGGGCCTTGCGGGATGTTTGCAGGGTTGATGCTAGCACAAATGGGGTTTCGCCCTATCCTGTTAGAACGTGGTAAAGCTGTGCGCGATCGCACCGTTGATACCTTTGGATTTTGGAAGAAAAAAACCGAATTCAACCCAGAATCTAACGCCCAGTTTGGGGAAGGAGGCGCGGGGACTTTTTCCGATGGCAAACTCTACAGCCAAGTTAAAGATCCCCAACATTATGGACGCAAGGTGTTGACAGAACTTGTGAATGCGGGAGCTTCACCAGAAATTTTATACATCAATAAACCCCATATCGGTACTTTTAAACTGGTGGGAATTGTCCAAAGTATCCGTGCCAAAATAGAATCTTTAGGCGGTGAAATCCGGTTTCAAACTCGTGTAGCAGATATTCACATCGAAAATGGCAAAGTCCAGGGACTTACCCTCGCAAATGGAGAATATATTGCTAGTAATTATATAGTTCTGGCGGTGGGACATAGCGCCCGCGATACTTTTGAAATGTTGTTTTCGCGCGGGGTTTACATCGAAGCTAAACCGTTTTCCATTGGTTTTCGGGTGGAACATCCCCAAACTATTATCGATCGCTGTCGTTTTGGCGATCGCGCCGGCCATAAACTTTTGGGTGCCGCCGACTACAAACTGGTTCACCATTGCCAAAATGGTCGTTCTGTCTATAGCTTCTGTATGTGTCCCGGTGGATTGGTGGTAGCCGCAGCCTCTGAACCAGGGCGACTTGTCACTAATGGAATGAGTCAATATTCTCGCAATGAACGTAATGCTAATAGTGGGATTGTGGTGGGGATTACACCGGAAGATTATCCCGGTCATCCTTTGGCGGGAATTGAGTTTCAACGTCGCCTAGAAGAGCGGGCATTTGAGTTAGGAGGTGGCACTTACAATGCCCCAGGACAGCTTGTGGGGGATTTTTTGGCGAATCGACCTTCCACAGTGTTAGGCGCTGTTCACCCTTCTTATACGCCGGGAGTTCATTTGACTGATTTGAGTGGAAGTTTACCAGATTATGCGATCGCCGCTATCCGCGAAGCACTTCCAGCTTTTGACAAACAAATTAAAGGATTTGCGATGGATGATGCAGTGTTGACTGGAGTAGAAACCCGCACTTCTTCGCCGATTCGGATTAAACGCAAGGAAGATTATCAGAGTTTGAATACTCAAGGCCTTTATCCGGCTGGGGAAGGTGCGGGATATGCAGGTGGAATTTTGTCCGCGGGAATTGATGGAATTAAGGTGGCCGAGGCGGTTGCTTTGAGTATTTTGCGGGGAAATCACCAAGTTTGAGGTGGGATTTGAGAATTTTTAGATAATATCAATTCCGGTTGTATCGTCAGGTGATTTAACCGCGAAGGCGCGTTCCCCGCAGGGGTTCCCGTAGGGTAGGACGCGAAGGAAGAGAAGAGAGAGTTTAATACAGGACGATGAAGACAGGATTTTATATAACTCGGCTTTTTCAAGTCCAAAAGCAACGAAAAATCTAGCAATTTTTATTTTTTTGACATCCTCTCTTCATCGTCCTGTATTCATCTCTCTTATCTCCCTCTGTGTTCTCTGCGTTCTCTGTGGTTCAATCACCTGACAATGCAACCGAAAAGGATATCAATTGTTAACTCTCAACTCTGTTCAAACAGTAGCTAAGCGCGATCGAATTTCCGTATCCGTATATTCCGGTGTCCAACCAGTCGTAGTGGTAAAATATCGCACAGCTTTCACCTTCCGGGCTGCTGTCAAATAAAACCAGTGTTCTGTATTCGCCGGCACGTTGATAAATTCTTCAGGCTGCACAGTCACTTCCACTTGACTACCGTCGGGACGCACAAAACCGAAAACTCCCTCTCCTGCTACGATATAGCGCACTTCATCGTCAGCGTGAATGTGGCACTTGTCGAATTTAGAAAGCAGAGTGTCGAGGTTGGGAATCTCTGGGTGCAGCACAATCAAGTCTCGCGACTGATAGCCTGCGGTTTCTTTCAGTTGTTCAAAGTAGCCGTCTAAAGCTTGCAGCACTTGTTCTTTTTGATTGTCGTCTAGAGCATCTTTGGCTAGCAATTCCCGAATTTCTGGGTTGTCTCCCACGGGCCAACTGTTGAGTTGAATTTTTAAGGGAGCGAGTTCGCGGGTAATATCGCTCAGTTGAGTGTAGGTTGTACCGTCTTCGAGTCGCAGGATAGCCATTTTTTTAGGTTTTAATTTTTGATTAACAGACACATCGAAAGATGTTTGTCGATCGCACTTGTATGAGAATCATATTTTAACGTTAAGATGCCTGTTCCACAAAAGTTCAATATTTGTCACAATAAGATTAATAAGTCAGATGCCTGCTAGCAACCGCAGCTATCTGCAAAACACTGATGCTTTAGATGTAACTTTTGCAACAACTATGCCTACTTATACTGGAATTTCTAGCGAAGCTTTTCAGCACCCCCTTGATCGCCAAGCTGAGGAAGCGTTACGCAGCGTACCTGGATTTGACTTAATTGCTAGCAAATTTGTAGAGTTTGTCTACGAACGACCCCAATTTGTTTACCTCATGGGAAATAGCATTCAAGTCGGGCCGCGCCAATATGCCAGCATCTATCACATTTTTCGGGAATGTTTGCAGGATTTAGATGTTTTTCCAGAACCCGGTTTGTTTGTTTCTCAAAATCCCTCAGTCAATAGCTATGCCCTGGGAAAAAACCAGCCCTATGTAGTATTAAATACAGGTCTATTGGATTTATTGGATGAGGCAGAAATTAAGGTGGTATTGGCTCATGAGTTGGGACACATTAAATGCGGTCATCCCACTTTAAATCAAATGGCGATGTGGGCAATGAGCGTTGCTTCGACGATAGGGGAGATGACTTTCGGCTTGGGAAATATGGTCAGTAGCGGTTTAATTTATGCTTTTTATGAGTGGCGGCGCAAGGCGGAATTATCGGCAGACAGGGCTGCATTGTTAGTCACAGATGATTTGAATAGTGTGATGAAAACAATGATGAAACTGGCGGGAGTTAGTAGCAAATATGCTAGCGAATGTAGTTTGCAAGAATTTATCCGTCAGTCTGATAATTATCAAGAACTCGATCGCGACAACCTCAACCAAGTGTATAAATTTTTACTCTACAACGGCGGCTCTGGCACTATGCTGAGTCACCCGTTTCCGGTGGAACGTCTGCGCTATTTGCGAGATTGGGCAAGTTCCGAGGAATATCGCCAAATCAAGTTGGGGAACTACAAGCGGGCGGTATCTGAGGGTGCTGTTGACGTGAAATCTCAAACACCCAACAGTGAAGCCGAGGCTCTGCGGCGTCAGATTGAGGAGTTGCAGCGGGAGATCGATCGGCGTAAATCTCGCTGAAGTCGAAGCATTAGTGGTACGGAATAAAGCTTTACCCGATCGCATATTTAGACCCTCTCAAACCAAAATTAATGCTGAATATCAACTCTCGTTTTTTATCAGTAAAACCCAGAGCCACCATCTCTGCAATTACTGCACTTGCTGATGCCATTGGTGGTAAAACCTCCGCCACCAACCTCGAATATTCGCCCCAATTTAACGAAGCCTCGCGCTACACCAGCACGATATCTGCTAATAACGATTTAGCAGATATTTACTATCCCAAAGCATCAGATTTGCAATCCGGCAATTACTCTTTCCCGATCGTACTTTTATTGCAAGGAGCCCTTGTCGATAAATCGTTTTACTCAGATTACGCTAGCCGCGTCGCACGGTATGGCTTTGTGGTAGTCGTTCCCAACCATTTTCGCCCTTCCCCCTTCAATCCCACTTCACCCCCTAAATTAGCATCAGAAACTTCCCAAATTGCCGCCGTTTTGTCTCAAATGGCGATCGAAAACACCAATCCCACCTCTCCAATTGCGTCTGTTGTCGATACACAGCGCCTGGGTTTATTGGGTCATTCTTTTGGTGGCGCGGTGGGCTTATCCACAATCGCTAACAAATGTTTGACAGAATTACTTTTGTGTCGAGAGCCATTTACCCGCCCCAAAGAACTCTTAGCAGGTGCATTTTTTGGAGCCAACTTGCGCAATCCAATTACTAATGAATTTATCGCCATTCCTAATGATGGCATTGCCGTCGCCTTGATTCAAGGCGATATCGATGGGGTCGCCCTTCCAGAAAGAGCTCAAAGCACCTTCGATCGGATTGAAACACCCCCCAAAGCTTTGGTTACTGTTAGGGGTGCCAATCACTTCGCCATTACCAATGTTAATAACCCCGCCGGTGCGAATCCAGATCCCCATACTCCTACACTAGATCGAGCCGTTGGGATTGAAACGATCGCCACTTGGAGCGCCCTATTTTTGCGGGCTAATATGCTTGAAGATCGAGCTGCCTATGATTATATTTACTCACAAGGGTCCATCTTTAGGAATTCGATGTCGCTGATATCGGCATTGTCGTGATTACGGAACCAGGCTCCGCTTATCGCAGGAATTCGACATTCAACTCTAGTTTTTCTCCCAACCACAAAGAATGTATGGTGTGATCGGCCACATCGTCGCCTGTTTCGGGATGGACAAGAATATTTAGCCCTTCGCGATGGATCATTAACCAAGGAACGACTTGGCCAAACTGGGCTGGTAAAAAAGCAACTTGATACATTGCTTGGGGGTGGGGGCCAATGGGTTTGTCATGCCACCGCCCAAGCTGCACCTCAAACCGAGTTAATCCTTCACGTAGACGCGCCGCCACATCGCGACTATCAGTGTCGAAGTACATATGTGCGTGAAAACCTACTATTTCCAAGGTGTCTTCTTTCATTGTTTTCAGTGAGTTAAAATTAAAGTAAAATTTTATACAGCATATTCCAGGCTCATCAAGTACAATCTTAATTTAGCTAATTGGTAAGGTTCGTCGTCGCCAGCTCCCAGGATAGAACTTGCTGATTGAGGGATGGTGACACACCTTACTGGTGTCGCCAGATTGTTATACCATTTCTCTAAAATCGTGCAACAATCTTTGACCCCCCCTAACCCCCCCTTATAAAGGGGAGGGACAAGACTACTGTTGCATTCTTTTTTAAGATTGGTATCAGTACCAGATAGACATGGAATATGCTGTAAGTTTTTTGTGAAGGCGGAAAGTTTTTTGCCGACTTGACTATTTAATATCAGGATAACCCAGCGAAAATTAGGTTTATGTCTCGTGTTTTAGAAAGATTGTTGCAAATTGACCAGCTATTGCGGACAGCCCCGCGGCAAACAGCAGTAACAATTGCTGAAGCCTTAGAAGTTAGTGAAAGGACAGTCCGTAATGACTTGGCTTTTTTGCGGGATCGGTTCAGCGCCCCGTTGAAGTTCAATCGGCAAAAAGGGTTTCACTATACCGATCCAGATTGGCGCTTGCCTAGTATTTCTCTAAGTCAAGGCGAATTATTTGCTCTGACATTGGGAGCGAGAATGTTGCAAGCTTACTCAGGTTCAACTTATACCAAAGAATTGCGATCGGCCATCGAGCGATTGAGTGAAAGATTGCCAGAACAAACTTGGATCGATCTCCAAAGAATTGCCGATGAACGGATAGTTTTTAGAAATGGGGTAGAAAACTATCTTAACCCGGAAATCTGGAATCAATTATTAGAAGCTTGTAGGACATCTCACCAAGTTCGGATGTGTTATTTCACAGCAAGTCGCAATGCTAAATCTGAACGAGTGCTAGACCCTTATTTGCTGCATATTTACCGAGGAACCAACCCTTATGTAATTGGATTTTGTCAACAACGCCAAGCTATTAGGTGGTTTCGAGTCGATCGCATTCAAAGCTTAGAAATTCTTAAAACTAAATTTATGCGCGATCGCACATTTAATGCTCAAGAACATCTGGATCGGATTTTTCAAGCTGAGGTAGGAGAGGGTAAACCGGTGGAGGTAGTCATTTGGTTCGATCCGCCCACAGCACCCTATATCTGGGAGAGGCGATGGCATTCAACCCAGGAAATTGAACAACATCCCGATGGGGCGGTGACATTGAGGATGACAGTGGGGGGACTTAATGAGATCAAGCGGTGGGTGTTGGGGTATGGGAAAGGGGCGAGGGTGAAAAGTCCGCCGGAGTTGGTGCAGTTGGTGCGCGACGAGGTGGAAGGGATGAGTAACAATTATAATATTTCAGGAGTCATCTAGTTATGGTAGTCACTGAATGCGATCGCGAGCAACAACAAGATAATAGTTTGCCTTATGTAGAGTTGTGTTTTAGCGTCATCGGTCAAACTTTACCGGCGGATCATGGATACGCACTATATTCCGCATTAAAACAGACTTTTTTAGCAGGTAAAAATTTCCCAGATGATGTTTTATTATCTAGCATTTCTGGCTTGCCTGATAAACAAGGAAAAATTTATTTAAATAAATTCTCCCAACTGCGGTTACGGTTTCCGGCTGAAAAAATACAGGATTGGTATCGCCTACAAAATCTAGTTCTGAACATCCGAGGGCATCAGATTCATTTAGTCCGTCCCAAACTAGCTTTACCGATGGCGAGTAAAAGTCTGAAATCTCGACTGGTGACATTTAACTTAAAGGAAGTAAACAACCATGAAATGCCAGTTCATTTCCTGGAATCCTGTCAAAAAGCTCTGAATAATCTTGATATTAAAGGTCAGGTATTTATTGATAGTGATACAGATGGAAACCTGGCAAGGCGGGCGCTAAAAATCAAAGAAAAGCACGTTGTAGGTTTTGGTATGGTGGTAGAAGGACTCAGCGAAGAGGATTCGATCAAATTACAAACTAACGGGTTAGGGGGTCGTAAACACTTTGGTTGTGGTTGGTTTTTTCCCACTAATGAGGTAGATAATGAAGCCTAAATTAGTTCCAGATCGCCTACTAGCAAAATCTGTTGAAAAACCTTGGCGTGCAACTTATACCCTAGTTGGACATACAGCAGCAGTTGTCGATGCAGTTACAACATTAGTAGATGTTTTAGGCCATTCTCTGATTGCTCAATTTAATTTGCAGTGTAGTTTATCCAAACTTAGAGCCACAGCACGTCTCGCTGCATATTTGCATGATTGGGGGAAAGCTAATGACCATTTTCAAATGGTGGTACGACACCAACGCAACCCACTGAAAAATCCCCAATTAATTCGGCATGAAGTAGTTTCAATTCTTCTAGCTTGGGAGTATCGCCAATGGCTACAGGAATGTCCAGATAGTGATTTTTTGACAGCACTAGCGGCAGCGGGATGTCATCATTTAAAACTGGGATGGAACTCCAAAAAACAAGAACCCAATGATGATTTAGGAGAAATCAGAGAAGGATCGGGCAGCGATCGTCTTTACTTATACACTGAACCTAAGTATTTTCGAGGCTTGCTCAAATATGGGGTCAAAGCTTTGGGTTTACCTAATCTAAAACTGCCAAAACGCCCCACTGAATGGCAAATTACAGACATCAAACAAAAACGGCTTGAGGTATTAGATGACGAAAATGGTTTTCTCGATTGGCAACACGAGCCAGGTTTTTTAGATGTAGTTAAATCCTTAATTGTGGCTGGTGATGCGGTGGGTTCGGCGTTGCCAAATACTAATCAAAAAATTAAAGATTGGATCGAGAAAGAAGTTACATTTACCCTGAATGAAGCAGAAATCCAACAAGTTATCGATCGACGTTTAGCAGGGAATTCAATTCGTCCTTTTCAAATTGACTTGGGAAATACACCAACGCGAGTCACCCTAGCAAGGGCTGGATGTGGCACTGGTAAAACCCTCGGCGCTTATAATTGGGCAAAACGATATGCTTTAGGCAAAAAACTGTTTTTCTGTTATCCAACTACAGGAACAAGTACAGAAGGCTTTATCGACTACGTTCACAATCAAGTTGACTCGGTTCTACTCCATTCTCGTGCAGCCGTAGATTTAGCACATATAACATCAACAGGCGATGAAGATGACTTGGAAACTAAGTTAGAATCCTTTAAAGCTTGGGGTGCAAAAGTGAGTGTTTGTACAGTAGATACGGTATTGGGATTATTACAATGTAATCGCCGACCAATGTATTGCTTTCCCGCTATCGCCCAAGCTGCTTTTGTTTTCGATGAAGTGCATTGTTATGACGATCGCCTATTTGGTAGCTTACTGCGATTTCTTGAAGTTGTCAAAGCTCCTGTTTTACTGATGTCAGCATCTTTTTTGCCTTGGCAGTTAGACGCTATTAAAAAAGCAGTTGGCGAACCTCTTGAAGTTATTCACGGCCCGCAAGATTTAGAAAATTTGCCTCGCTATCAATTTCAGCTATTGGAGTCTCCTAATTGGGAGAGAGTTGAACAAGAATTTAATAAAATCTATACACTCACCAACGGCGATCGCACTTGCGGAAAAGTGCTATGGGTATGCAATCAGGTGGGAACAGCGATCGCAGTTTACCAAGAGGCAAAAGAACGCGGATTAAATGCTTTGCTTTATCATAGCCGCTATCGTTATCAAGATCGAGTCGAACATCATCGTGCACTGATAGACGCTTTCAATAAAAATGAGCCTGTAATTGCGATCGCCACTCAAGTTGCCGAAATGTCCCTCGATTTATCTGCCACATTATTAGTGTCGCAAATTGCCGATCCTCCAGGCTTAATTCAGCGTCTTGGTAGACTAAATCGCCGTTATATCGGAAAATCACTTGATGCCATTTTTTATCCCGATCCTAAAGTAAGATTTCCCTATGCTCAAGAAGACTTGCAGAATGCTCAATCAATGATAGAAAAATTTACAGGTGAAGTCTCTCAAGCAGATTTGGCAACCTGGCTAGAACAAACTTCCCACCAAGGGAACCCCGATGGAGAAACAGTTTTGTTTAGCGAGTATAAAAATTGGCAAACTTACCCCGCACCTTGTCGTAAAGCTGGGTATACCGTGACAGCAATACTAGAGGAAGATGTTTCTATTATTGAGAGTTTACCAGCTAAAGAATTGCCACGCTATACTATTCCTTTGCTACTGACAAAGAAGGTAAATAATTGGAAGCGACACAAAAAAGGCTATCCAATTGCTCCTAGTAATGAATGGTCATATTGCGAGGAGATAGGAGCATATAATGTAAAAGGAGGTGATGAAAATTGAGTACATTTGAATTGTCACTATTTGAACCCAATACTCTTTTACCACATCGGGCGGGCATTGCAGGATTGGCACTAGCTCTTTCTATACTCAACCCTGAAGATGCTCCTATTTGTATTAAATGGACAGTCAGCGAGGAAGCTATTTATATCAATTGGGAATGTAGCGATAAAGATGCGATAGAGTGGCTGATTCAGCAGGCCTATAAAATTGAAGATGGATTGTTAGTTGTACCCGCACTTAACCTCAGTAGCCAAGGGCGATATACCTTTAGTCAAGGAGTGCTATCAACTTTTTTACAACATTCTAAACAAAAAGGATTTCTTGAAGATCCGAATAAACCCAAGGAAGGCAAGAAAAAGTTTTATATCAATAAATCTATTGCTTTTTCCCTAGAATCAGACAAGCCTGAAATTAGCCAAAGTTATACTCTTCTGGATTGGTGCTACTACTTAGATCCAAATAGAATTGCTAAAGCTTTTAACAAAAAAGGTGAATTCTTACCAGAAATTAATGTTAAAGGGCATCATTTACCTGGATTAGTGGAGTGTTATATCAATGGTGAATACCAAGAATCACCTAGTGGATTTATTACTTTACTATTTTTGCCGATCGCCTGTAACTACTACCTTTTGCCACCAAGACGTTATGCACTCGTGATGCCAGAGGTTACGAACCTTTTAGCATGGGTGCAGCGCCGCCGTCAACTTAGTAATCGTAGCTACAAAGACTTTCGAGCACCTAGTGCGGGGGAAGCAGGTTTACGACTGTTATTTGAAGAATGGACATCTGAGAACCTGAAGCCACAAAAAGTTGATTACTGTGAAGTATATCAACTAGGTAAACAGCCTTGGGATGGACAGCAATCGGGTTTGAAACAGGCTGTGTATCGCATTCGTGCTTCGGATGCCATATTGGCTATCTATCAAAGTGCGATCGCCTTATTTCCCAGTAAAGTGCGTGTTACCGATAAAGGTGAGTCTTGGCTGGCACTTTCCAAAGTATTGCCTTGGATTGCTGATAATTTAGTAATGGGAAAACCTTGGTATAACCAATTCTATGAGTTTCGCAAAGCTAATGATATGTACGAACGAAAAGGATTAATTGCTATGACAGAACATTTGCAAAACCATGAACAAATTTTGTTCGATGCTGTACAGGGTTCCTTCGGTACATATCTACATGGACAGATAAAGCAAGCAGAAAAACAGGGTCGTAAACTTGATTATGAACAAGTCACAGACAAAGCAATCTATCGCTTGCAACGCCCCAGCACGCGCCAAGAGTTTGCAACTGCCTTGGTAGGTTTTTTGAGCCAATTTCGGAGCAAAAAATCCCAAGGTGTCGGCAGAGAAATCTACGCTTGGATTCACGGCGAAGAATGGCGTAAAGCTCGCGATTTGACTATTTTGGCGATCGCCACCTATCAAAGCAAGAAAAAAGACAATATTACTGACTCTAATGATGATTCGATCGAGTTACCCGATCCTGAGACTGAAACTGAATCAGAATTCTATGAAGAGAGTTTGTAATTTTCAAATAGGACTTACGCATGGGGTCCCAGAAACCGGGTTTTTTAGAGAATCTGTGGGTCAAAACGAAGTATTTTCGTTAAAAAACCCGGTTTCTTTGGTTGGGTACGTAAGTCATGTCAAATTTTACCATAATTTTTCAACCAATAAGGAGCAAGATCATGTCTAAGCATTTGTTTGTAACTGTTGTCACCCCCACTGCGATCGCTGCTAATAACCGAGGCGAAGGCGATGGTAGTACCCTATCAACCTTGCAAAAAATTACCTGTGGTAATCACCAATACACCACCATCAGTGCGGAAGCAATTCGTTGGGCAATTCGTGAGTATTTGCAGAATACCTGTGAATCACAAGTCAATCGGACCTTTAACCCTGATGATGATAAGTATCATCTCAAAGGAGAAAAGGATAAAAAAGGAGCAACTTATAGCCCTACAGAATTCATTGATGATGATTTATTTGGCTACATGGATGCTAAGAAAGGAGCAGATAATGAGGATGCCACAAAAAAGCGACGCGGTGTATTAGAAGTAAGTCGTGCCATTAGTCTCGATCCTTATTGGGGGGACATCGCTTTTGGTTCTACAGGAGGTCAAAAAGGCAAAACTTCAATTCACAGTACAGAAATTCATCGCACAGCCTACCAGTACACGATCGCACTCACACCCGAAAGCCTGAAAAAACCGGAAAGGGCAGTTTTAACCCTTGATGCAATGGCAGCAATTCGGCACGTTGGTGGCAATCATTCCCGTTTTTTGTATGAATTTCGTCCTGAGTCAATAGTTATTCGTATTACAAACGATCCAAGTCCTTGGATTATGAATTGCTTCAAACGCATTGATGAATCCATTGGTTGCCCTCAATTGGTGCGCTTAGTGAAAGTAAAAGATATCCCAGCCAGTGAGTTGATTGTAGCCGGTGAGATTGTCGATACTTACGGCGAACAATTGAAAGATTTGGGTGTGACAGTGTATCCAGGGATAAAAGAAGCGATCGCAGTAGCCAAAAAGCGTCTAACCGAGCGATAGGAGGTAAAGGATTAATGAATAATTTGCTCTATTTAGAATGTCCTTGCACCAGCTTTCCTCGCAGTTTTGCTAGAGATTTCAAGGAAACTTACCGCTATCCACCACCCTCGACTGTTTATGGATTTCTGCTTTCTTTAGTTGGCGAAGAAGATATGACTGCCCATTTTGGTGTAAAGCTGGCAATGGGAATCATCGGCAGCGATCCGCCAGTATCTAGAATTATTCGCAAACAACGAAGCCATAAGTTTGTAGTGGGAACTGAAGCGAAAAATCGCGTTAAAAAGCATGGAGAGGGAGTTTACCCAACCAGTAACTTTTCTAAGCCAAATCATCAAGAACTACTCACAGGTTTGCAAGTCGTGTTACAAATTGATTCCAGTGAAGAATCTGCCCGGATAAAACTATCAGAAAGAGTAGTTATTGCTCTGGCATCTCCAGAACAAATTACCCGGTTTGGGGGATTAAGTTTAGGAGAATCTTGGGCCCTGGTTAATGGTGTGAGAAATTATCGGGAAAGTGATGGAAAAATTCGTTGGTTAGTAAAAGATAAGCGTGGTTTGATTGGTCTACCTATGTGGATAGATCGCCAAACTGGACAAGGGACTTTTCAGCGTTTTAGCTTTGGTGAATTATCCGAATTTTGTTTGGTAAAAATTCAGCCACCTGTAAAACTTACTCCGAAACGCTCAAGTAAATTATGACTTAGGCATGGGGACTGGTGAAACCGGGTTTTTTAGAAGATATGTGGGCCAAAACGAAGTATTTTCGTAAAAAACCCGGTTTCTTTGGTTGGGTGCGTAAGCGTTGTTATTTCCCAAAACTTCCAGGTAAGCGGAAGCTTTTTTGCCGGGGTAAATAGCTAGAGTAATTTCAGCCTGAACAAGCATCAGGTGAAAAAAAATTACTCAAGCAAGATTTCACTATGCAAGCACTTGAAATTGACTCTTTTTTACCCCCAAAACAAAGCACCATTCGCGTTTGTGCCCTCCATGCTTTTGCCTACTGTCCCCGCCTTTTCTACCTCGAAGAAGTAGAAGAACTCCACACCCAAGATGCGGCAGTATTCGCTGGCCGCCGACTCCACGCAGAACTGGAAAAACAGGAGGATGAAGAGTGGGAAGAATTGTACCTCGAAAGTGAAGAATTGGGGTTGCGCGGCCGCCTAGATGCCCTTCGCACTCGCGATGGGGAAACTATTCCCTACGAGCACAAACGGGGGCGCTGTCACCGAGATGCACATAATCAGCCCCAAGCTTGGGAGAGCGATCGCCTGCAAATTCTCAGTTATGCTTGGTTGATTGAATTAGCCAAGGGTATTTCTGTCCCAGAAGGGCGCATCCGCTACCACGCTGATAATGTGATGGTGCGCGTCCCCCTTGATGATGCAGGGCGCACTGCGGTGAGAGAGGCTATAGAACAAGCGCGATCGCTCCGCCAGTCCCCCTGTCGCCCACCAGTCACCGACAACGAGCGCCTCTGTACCCGCTGCTCCCTTGCTCCAGTTTGCTTGCCAGAAGAAGCTCGACTTGCCCATAATCGAGAATGGCAGCCCATTCGCTTGTTTCCTGAAGACGACGAACGACAAATTATTCATGTTTTAGAACCAGGAACAGCAGTAGGGCGCTGCGGAGAACAAATCAAAATATCTCGCCGCCATCAGCCTACAGAAATCCTACCAGGACGGCAAATCGGTCAAATTGTGCTCCATAGTTTCTCCCAAATTTCCACCCAAGCTTTGTATTTTTGCACCGAACAGGCGATCGGAATTCACTTTGTTTCTGGCGGGGGACGCTATGTGGGAAGTTTCGATGCTCGTGGTGGTAGCATTCAGCGTCGAATTCGTCAATATGCAGCACTGAGTAATTCGGAAAAATGTTTGGAATTAGCCCGAAAATTAGTTATTTGTCGGGGTCAAGGACAGCGCAAATTTTTAATGCGCGGTGGACGGGGCAAGGAAGCATCAGAGGAGCTAAAAAAAGCCATTAATCAAATGAAAATAGTTCTGGCTCAAGTTCCCAAAGCCAAAGGTCTGGAAAACTTATTAGGATTAGAAGGAAACTTGGCTGCGCTATATTTTGGAGCCTTACCTTATCTGATTGGTAATGATGTTTCTCCCCTGTTGCATTTTTGTGGTCGTAACCGTCGCCCGCCCAAGGATCGATTTAATGCTTTGTTGAGTTTTGGCTATGCTTTACTCCTGAAAGATGTGATGAATGCCATCCTCAGTGTGGGTTTAGAACCAGCTTTAGGTTTCTATCACCAACCTCGTTCTCAAGCCTCACCTTTAGCCTTAGATTTGATGGAAATTTTCCGCGTTCCTTTGGTGGATATAGTGGTTATGGGTTCAATTAACCGAGGGCAATGGCAACCCCAAACTGATTTTGAGGTGAGGGGAGAACAAGTTTGGTTAAGTGACGCGGGGCGACGCAGGATAGTGGATTTATACGAAAGCCGTAAGCAGGAAACTTGGAAGCATCCTGTGACTGGTTATGCTCTTACCTATCGTCGTTTGTTGGAGTTAGAAGTGCGTCTTTTGGAAAAGGAATGGATGGGTGAGGGTGGTTTATTTGCACAATTGATTGTGCGGTGAGGTGTGACAATGGCTGAAGCAAAAAATTGGTATCTAATTACCTACGATATTCGTTGCCAAAAACGCTGGCGAAAGGCTTATAGCTTGCTGCAAGGTTATGGTGAAAGAATCCAATATTCGATTTTTCGTGCTTGGCTGAGTCAGCGGGAGCGAGAAAAGTTACGATGGGAGTTGGAGAAGGTGTTGGCATCGGAGGATAGTTTGTTGCTTGTCCGTTTGTCTCATCAGTGTGCGAGTACCCTTTGTGCTTACAACCGCCCTGGTGCTTGGCCCCCATTGGGAGATTCCTATCGGCTGGTTTGAGGAAAATTTAAGCACCTCTGCTTGTGGAATTTTTTTTTGAGGTTGTATGGCTGCAAACCCTTGTCCTATCTAGGTTTCAGCCTTTTTTAGGGTTCGGGAGGTGCTTGCAAAACTCTGGATGTTAGACAGGGCAAGGGTTTGAGGGAATTGGAATTTGGGTTTTATGGCTAGTTTTTGGCTTTTTTTGAGATTTTGTTGCTATTAAGCGGGAGGTGCTTGTAAAATCGACTAGGGATGGTTATCTGATAAGGGTTTCAGGAACCGCTGTGATTAAACCTTTGATGCCGTAAGGCGTTGAGCACATTTGACTGAATTTGGCAAGTTCATTTGGCTACCTGTGATTAAACCTTTGATGCCGTAAGGCGTTGAGCACAAGCACTGGTTGCCTATTACCGCTTGCCAAAGTTTCGTGATTAAACCTTTGATGCCGTAAGGCGTTGAGCACGTTATCCTACTGCACCTGTTCGCGGGAGTTACGCCGTGATTAAACCTTTGATGCCGTAAGGCGTTGAGCACTCCATCAGATTTTACTCCCATCTAAAATGGTTGTTGTGATTAAACCTTTGATGCCGTAAGGCGTTGAGCACCTATAAATAAATTTGCACTCATTTTGGTAGCTCCTGTGATTAAACCTTTGATGCCGTAAGGCGTTGAGCACTAAATCCGAACTTGCGGGGGGTTGAAGTGAGCTGTGATTAAACCTTTGATGCCGTAAGGCGTTGAGCACTATGAAAGCACCGAAGATAGAATCGCTAGAGGGTCTGATTAAACCTTTGATGCCGTAAGGCGTTGAGCACTTTTTTCCAACCAGATATCGTTACCTTCCTCAACCCTGATTAAACCTTTGATGCCGTAAGGCGTTGAGCACCCATTACCGTTGAAGCCGATCGCCTCGTAGAGAAAGCTGATTAAACCTTTGATGCCGTAAGGCGTTGAGCACACTGAATAAATCCTACTGGTAACTCTGCCCCAACTTCTGATTAAACCTTTGATGCCGTAAGGCGTTGAGCACTAGACGAAATCTTGTTGGCTGATGCTTTTAACAACTGATTAAACCTTTGATGCCGTAAGGCGTTGAGCACACAATCCAGCTACAAAGACTGCCACCTCATCCGCGTCTGATTAAACCTTTGATGCCGTAAGGCGTTGAGCACGATGCGTACCAGCCGGCTATTACCGCGATCGAGTCTGATTAAACCTTTGATGCCGTAAGGCGTTGAGCACAGTTACAGTATTCATCCCACTCACAGAAGTAGTCCTGATTAAACCTTTGATGCCGTAAGGCGTTGAGCACATGCTATTCAACGTCAGATCAAGGGGAACCACATCTGATTAAACCTTTGATGCCGTAAGGCGTTGAGCACAAAAGGGAGGATCAGTATTTCACCCAAGACGGAAACTGATTAAACCTTTGATGCCGTAAGGCGTTGAGCACGGGATAACAAAGGCGAAAAACACCCTGGGGCAAAGTCTGATTAAACCTTTGATGCCGTAAGGCGTTGAGCACTGTTCCGCTAGCTCGGCATATGTCGGCTTCGGAAGCTGATTAAACCTTTGATGCCGTAAGGCGTTGAGCACACCGCGGTTAATTCGGCTCTGGATGCCGCACTTGCAGCTGATTAAACCTTTGATGCCGTAAGGCGTTGAGCACAAGTACAAGTCTGCATCCGCAACGGCAAACAAGCCTGATTAAACCTTTGATGCCGTAAGGCGTTGAGCACATATTTACACCGCATCGGCTGGGTGTTTGGTTGGTCTGATTAAACCTTTGATGCCGTAAGGCGTTGAGCACATTTAAAAACTTAGGCTGGCAACAGTGCCTATAAATTCTGATTAAACCTTTGATGCCGTAAGGCGTTGAGCACAAGAGTTGCCCGAATTTTGCTACCAGAACAAGAACTGATTAAACCTTTGATGCCGTAAGGCGTTGAGCACTAAATTTAACTAGAAGTTAGTAACTGACTTAGCCACGGTGATTAAACCTTTGATGCCGTAAGGCGTTGAGCACCTGCACATTTTAAAATTTTCGTCTCCTTGAAACCCATCGAGACAATCTGTGGGATTTATGCGGATTTGCCACCAGGAGGAAGGTACAAGGAAGGTGGACAAGCTAGAGACCATTAGTGTCAACTTAAGCTGTCAGCCCGCCCCGTGTTCGTTGGTCATCCCGCGAGTCCGACAGGGGTTGAAACCCCTGTCTAATAGCTAAAGTCCTCTCAAAGAGGACTAATGAGTTGAAAATTCTTCTCTTGAGTCCTATGCAAGAGGACTTTCGCTCCATCGGCAGGGGTTTCAACCCCTGCCGGACTATGAGTTATACCTTAAGTTCACACCTATGGCTAGAGACATACTCCCAACTTGCCTCCAATCTAAAAACTGTCCTCTCCTTTCTGAAATCCGTTTCCTAGAAAGTGTAGTTTAAATCAAGATAAGCTTATAACTCAACCGGGCTAGGTAAAAAATGATTATTGATAAACCAATGAATACTCAAAAGCCAACTTCTAATTTTTTTGGCAATGTAGGCAAAGTCGCGATCGCCCTGACAATACTCGCCGCCGGTATGGCCTTTACAAATCCTCCCAGAGACAAATACCTAACTTATGCTTCTGGTAAACTGGAAACAGAACTCGAAAGCACTGTCTGTAAAGATTCTCGCATTCCTAAAGCTCTAACCGGTGTTACAGATACTTTGATCGGCAGTTGCAAAAATTTGCTGACTTCCCAGCGCAGTACCATCGAACAATTGCTCGACAATACCACCCAGCGAGAAAATTTAGGGGTAGTCAGTATTTACACTACTGAAGTAGGCAAAAAAAGCTATCAAACAGTGGGAGTCTTTGGTAACTTTGTAAGTCTACCGCCTGCTACGAAATCAGCTCAAAATTAGCATTAAATTCAATCTATTCGATCGACCGGGTTTTGGAAAAAGCCCGGTTTTTACGTAGGTGATTCTATGTAAGTAAGTCTCCCTAAATTACGCTAATTACCCTAGCTTATTCAAAATATTAAAACTTATTACAAGTCAACATTTATAGTGGAAATTAATATTAAGATGGTCGCTACAAAATCCGATCGTTGACAAATAAGCAGATGGCAGTGCAGTTAGCTCAGGGTGCAACATTTAATCTCTCTAAAGCAGCCCCGGATTTAAAAAAAATGGCGATCGCCCTGGATTGGCAGGTGACAGAGGCTGGAGAAAACTACGATATTGATGTCTCGGCGTTTATGCTAGGTGCTGATGGCAAAATACCTAATGATGAATATTTTATCTTTTACAATAATCTCAAATCCTGTGATGGTTCCGTACTGCAATCTATTCCCGATCGCCACAAAGGAGGTAAAAAAAATAAGACGACTTATGGGGTGATTTTAGATAAAATTAATCCCCAAATTCAGGCCATAACTTTTGCAGTCACAATTCACGGTGCACAGCAAATTAATGCAAGTTTTAGCAACATCAAAAGTGCTGCAATCAAAATTTTAAATTTGGATACGGGAAAAGAACTGGTTCGATATGAATTAACCGAGAATTGGCAGCAAGAGACGGCTATAGAATTGGGCCATTTGTCTCGAAAAAATGGAGAGTGGATATTTCATGGGGTATCCCAAGGATATCAAGTAGGATTGCAGGGTTTGGTTGACAAGTATCGCCCGACAAATAGGAATAATCAGGTTCCAATTACTAATGAATTGGCGGCGGTAACAGCAGGGGATGATTTACAGTTTCCGGCTTGGGAGTTGGAGGTGGAGTCAGAGGCGGAAACTGCCGGCGAGGGGCTCTCGGTGCGATCGCCCACTCACAATCAAGTTAATTGGGTAATTCCTAAAATACCCCTAGCGTTAGCCGCAAGTTTAGGGGTTTTGGTGTTGGGAATCAGTGCCGGTGCGATCGCCTTAACTCAAGCAGCCGATTCCACACTGAAGCAATCGAAAATATTGCTAGCTGAAACCCAGAATGCTGTGACAGCAACCGATGTCAATCTGCTGAGAAGTTTCCATAAACGCCTTAAAGAAGCGATCGCTTCTTTAGATAAAATTCCTAACTTACCTGGCTGTGGCTATCCACAAGCAAGGGCAGATTTACTGCAACTTAGCCAGACTTTGGTTCCTGTTGAGCAAAATTTACAAGCCGCAGAAAGTCTCGCAACGGCGCAAAAATTGGCGATGGAGGCTGCTGTGGTTGTGCAAAAGCCTCCTCATGCTGTGGAAGTTTGGCATCAGTCCCAAGCTAAATGGCAGCAGTCGATCGCCCTTTTAGAAGCGATCGAGGCACGTACACCTGTTTATAGCCTAGCTCAAAATAAGTTATCCAGTTACCGGACGAATCAGGCTGTGATTAATCAAAGAGTTGCGATCGCTCAAAAAGCTGCAAATTTCAGCAATCAAGGTTCTTTGAAAATTCAGAAAGGAGATGTTTCAGGGGCGATCGTCAACTTTAATCAGGCTTTAGGTTTGAATCCGAACATACCTCAAGCTTACCTCGGATTGGGAATCGCTAGTTCAAAACAGGGAAACAAACAGCAAGCCATTTACAATTACGATCGAGCGCTGCAATTTAACCCTAACTTGGCAGAAGCCTATTTTGGTCGCGGTCAAGTATACTATGAATTGGGAGATAAACAAAAGGCGATCGGCAGTTACGAACAAGCTATTCGCGTTAATCCTAATTATGGTTTGGCTTATTTGGAACGAGGTGCTATTCGCTGTATGTTGGGTACAAAATCGGAAGCAGTAGCGGATTTTAACCAAGCTCAGGAACTGTTTTTAAAGCAGGGAGATGGCAACAATTACCAATTAGCAAAAACCTTTATCAATGATTGTCAAGAACCCAGTGCCGACGTGGTAATTTGCGATTATCGCAGGAATGTTGACTCCTTGGGAAGACCCTGCCATCGAGGTTTTAATCCTCCGGTTATCATTAGAAGAAAATCTGCCAACAGTGCACCAAACACTGAATCTACTGATGTTAAAAGCAAGAGCAGCATCAATTCATCACCGGATACTTCTAATACCAGTAGCACCAGAACTCGCAGCCGGAGAAGAAGTAAAAGGTAAACTTCAGTCCCGTTAGTTAATAGGTGACAAAATGTGCTGGTAAGCATCGATGGTTTGTTGGGCGATCGCCTCCCAATTATAATGCTTGTTAGCGTATTCTCTGCCATTCAATCCCCGCCGTTGGCGCTCATCTGGATCGAGAAGTGCTGATTTGATTAAATGGGCGATCGCCCCAACTTCCAGAGGGCCAACCCAACCAGCTTCTGCTTGCTGTATGTCTGCGGAAATATGAACGCGATCGGAAATCACCACAGGTACACCAGCAGCCATTGCTTCTGCTACAGCAATACCAAAGTTTTCGTAATAGGAAGGCAATACAAATAAGTCAGCATTTGTCAATAGTGCAATTTTTAAATCACCGCTCACAAAGCCCGTAATTGTTGTACATTGTGCTAAAATAGAATTCTGTATTTTTAGTTTGATTCCTGTTTCATAATCGGCATCTTGGGGATTTGAACCAGCCAAAATAAAATGAAACTTGATGTGCGATTTCCAAATACTTTCTAAAGCCGGAAGTAGCAAATCCAGCCCTTTTTTCGGTTCAATGCGCGACATAAATAAGATAGTAGGTACTGAAGATGCTCGCAATTTATGAGAAAACAAACCTGCTGTCACCCCCAAGGGAATCACCAAATCCAGTGGCCTAGGTATCTTATCCTGGCCATCCAAACCAAATCTTGCTGAGATTTTAGCCTCTTCTTTACTGGTGAAATGAATAGCGGCGGCCCCTGATAAATTAGGACGTTCTAAAAGAGTACCATAAATCTGTTTTAACAGCTTTTTTTTCTGTAAATCCGCCGGATCGAGCATACCGCAGGGACGGATAATATAGGGTAAATGGTGATATCTAGCAATGGTAGCAGCGAGGGTAGTTACTGGTGAGAAAAGAGCATGAATATGAGCTAGGTCAAATTCGTGTGCATGGTCATTTAACCACTGCAATAATGAGAGGGAAAATTTATATCTGCGCCAGGGAGAACAGCGGAAATAAATAATCTGATAGCCGTTTTGTTCTAGGGGTTGATTGAGGGGAACATCTAAGGGAAGTTGACCGATATCTCCGTTAGAATTTGTGGTGATAATCGTGACATCAATGTTTTTAGCAGCGAGGGCTGCCGAAAGTCCGAGTACCATTTGACTTGGGCCACCGTAGACGAGGGAAATGGAGGGAATAATTTGTAGAATTCGCATTGTTAGCACTTTTTGCTATAGGTAGTAAGATTAAATGAGCCCCGAAGGCGCTCTTGAGGCTAAGGAAGAACCCCCCAAGCAAGAAATCCCCCAGCCCCCCCAAGGCAGAGTGGATTGATTGTCAGAGGATGAACTTATCATAGAAGAGGCGATCGGGTCAGAACCGATCGCAAATAGTATCCTAACCGGCGTGCATCTCTAATGAATTTAATTGAAGCTATTATTGCAGTACCACGCTATCCACAAGCCAGAGGAAGTAGGCATTCCCTAGGGCTGATACTAACCATAATTTTATCGGGTTTATGTACAGTAATTAATGCTTGTGAGTTCGGTGGCTATGAAATTCCTAAAGGTTGGAGCGTGCTTTATGAAATAAATCAAACCCATCAAGATGCCACAGTTTATCCTGAACCCGATCGCTTCAATCCCGATCGATTTAACTCCGAGCGATCGGCTAAACCTTTCACCTACGTGCCATTTGGCGGCGGTTTGCGAGAATGTTTGGGCAAAGAATTTGCCAGATTAGAAATGAAATTGTTTGCAGCGAGGATGATTCGGGAATGCGACTGGGAACTTTTACCAGATCAAGATTTGAATTTAATCAGAGTACCAACTCCCCATCCCCGCGACGGTTTGCGAGTGAAATTTCAGCGAATAATTATAAAGAAGTAGAAGAGGCAGAGCCTCTGGATATGGGTTCCCAGGCTTCAGCCTGGGAACCAGTCAAACGGATTTGATCTAACAAGGAGCTCTAAGAGCGATCGCATTTTATGAATCAACATCCAATTGCATCGGTCCCAAATACTTAGTTAAATAAGGAGAAAAAACCTCATAAATCAGAGTCAGTGGCTTACCATGATGCCAAAACAAATAGTGTCGTCCCCAAAAAGGCCCCGACTGTTCAAATGCTGACTCCAAAGCAGCCGAATTACCCAAATAAATGCCTTGCACATCCCGATACAATTCCGTCCGCAGCCGCGCTAAACTTGCCCAAATTGGCAAAGATTTATTTTCCAAATATTCGTCTACGTGACTGGCTTCCCACCAAGAAGCTGCATAGGCTAAACGCTGTCCAGAAGCAGTCCGCAGCCACACTTGTCGGCGCAGATGCGGCCCCGGAACCACCACAATCTGTTCCGGCGCGCCATCTGCATCTGCACCCACTAAGGACATATCAATGACATCAACTTCTGTGGGTTCTCTCGTCAGCAGTTGCAGGTGACGGGTGGGGGAACCGTCGC
>NZ_JAHRFC010000075.1:9002-22442 GCF_020883015.1 Microcoleus sp. CAWBG640 | reverse complement strand
CCGTTAAATTTAGTAGATTGACGACGATTCCACAACTTCCAAATTTCGACATCGGAACCATCTGCGGCTTTTCCAGTCAAAGTCTTTGGTACAACGGTTAAGGCACAGCGAGTACCTGTGAAACCGGCATTTTTGGAGAAAGAGCGAAATTCGATCGCACAATCGCGCGCACCTTCAATTTCGTAGATAGAATGCGGTAAACTGGGATCGGTAATATATGCCTCGTAGGCTGCATCGAAGAAGATAATCGAACCGTTCGCCTTAGCATATTTTACCCAAGCTTGCAAGTGTTCCTTGGTTGCAGTTGCACCAGTGGGATTGTTGGGGAAACACAGGTAAATTAAATCGACTTTTTTGTCGGTGGGAATTTCGGCAGTAAAGTTGTTTTCTGCTGTAATTGGCAGGTAAATGAAGCCGTCATATTCGCCTTTTTCGTTTGCCTCTCCCGTGTGCCCTGCCATCACGTTGGTGTCTACATACACGGGATAAACTGGGTCTGTAACTGCGATCGTGTTATCGTTCCCAAAGATATCGAGAATATTACCACAATCGCATTTAGAACCATCAGAAATAAAGATTTCTGAAGCATCAATATCGCATCCTCGCGATTTGAAGTCGTGCTCGGCAATTTTCTCCCGCAGCCATTCATAACCTTGTTCCGGGCCGTATCCTTTGAAGGTATCCCGCGAGCCCATTTCTTCCACCGCAGCCACCATCGCGAGGCGACAAGCTTCGGGTAGGGGCTCTGTGACATCGCCAATCCCTAGGCGGATGATTGGTGCCCCCGGATTTGCCTCTGCATAAGCCTTGACTCGGCGTCCTATCTCTGGAAACAGGTAGCCAGCTTTGAGTTTGAGGTAGTTGTCGTTGATAGTTGCCATATTTTCGATCGCTTGAGAGTCGTAGAATAGCTTACTGCGAATTGGTCGTTAACTGTGGGCTGTTGAGGCTGACAGACACTTGACAAAAAAATCAACCTGCTTATATAATTAGAATAGTTTGCAGTTCCAAAACTATTATGGATGATATCGAGTATGCCAGAGTCTATCAAGAAATGGCGGCAATGTTGGATGAATTTAATTTGGGTTGGGTAGCTCAACAAGTAGCAGATAATGTAGAGATAGGTAAAACTATTGAGGAGCGATCGCTCAAAAGAAAAACCCCGTTACTCAAGATAGAAGACTATACACCAAAAGAGCAACTTTTGATGTTGATTGATGCTGTCGAACAAGCGACAGTTCATACTTCCGAAATGGAAGATGAAATTGCTTATTTCTTAAAAGTAGAATCAGAAACTTCTCCTCTGGGTACTAAAGTTAGCTTTGCCTCATCCAGCGCCCAAGAGGTGAAAACTATCGAGTTTACTTCTCATCTGACATCCCCTCGCAACAAACAGGCGATCGCCCTGAAATACTTGCTCGAAAAACTGCCATCAGAACCGAGCAACTACATCACTAATGCCGAAATTAAAAGCAAATTAAGCGTAGCGATTAATCCCGATTTTAACGGAGCCATAGAACAAGCAAACATTTTTGATGTTTACCTATTCACCATTTTGTTAAAAGCTATTGCCAATGAAGGAGCAACTATATATTATAACAATGTTTTAGACGAAACACCCAAATATTTAACATTTAGAAAGACCCCAGGCAAAATTCACGGTAATACTCATCCCTATACCTACGCAATAGTGGAATTTCCAGACAAACCAGCCCTGGAAGTTCATCTAGCAGTAAAAGTCCAAGGTAGAGCCGGAGTTCTCCACAATTGCAACCTGTTAATGTTATACCAAAAAGAAGCGAATATCTGTCGCTTGCTTCAGCGAGAACCCCGGCACTCCCAAGTAATTTTAGCAGTGAAATCTCAGCACAACACTTCGGAACTAAAACTAGAAACTGCTGGTGCTTTTATTGGATTAGCGTCAGATATTCGCTACGAAGGTGGCAGCTATTTTATTTCTAATACTTACTCGGAAGCCGTAGCCAAGTTGCTAACTATCGCCCGCAAAAAATGGGAGTTAAACATATTTCCCAGAGCGACAAATGATGTGCATAGACTGATGTATTCATTTCAAACGATTTTTAAAGACTTTAAAGCCAGGAATTGAAATTAGGGCATTATGCCCGATGCCCGATGCCCGATGCCCATATAATTTAGGATGTTGCGAGCAACCCAACTTGACTAATAATGTTTAAGAAAGATAAATCTTCTCTCCTGTTTACCATCGGAGCGGCTACCCTCCTGATTAGTTTAGGCTTCATTACCTATTTGATCGTGATCTCCCGCGGACCAAGCAAAGATTTGCCCGCAGGGGCTACGGTTGTACCTCAAGATACGATGATGGCTATATCCATCAGTACCGATGAATCGCAGTGGAAAAGGCTGCGAGAGTTTGGCACTCCAGACTCAAAAGCCTCTTTTGAAAGACTTTTAACCGAATTGCGCGATCGCCTCCTGACAACCAACGGCTACAGCTACCAACAAGACATTCAACCCTGGGTAGGTGACACAGCAATGGTGGCCTTTTTGCGAAACAAAATTGCCATACCAGTAGCACCGCGCACACCCAATGCACCACCACCTCCCCCAGCCCAACAATCAGTAGCTATTATCTTGCCCATTGCTAACCCGATTAAAGCCAAAGAATTATTAGCAAAACCCAGACCCCTCAACCAAGGAAAAATGGTTGAGCGTAATTATAAAGGAGTCCAAGTTACAGAAACTCAAGGCATACCCGATCGCAATTTTTCGGTGGCGGTACTGGGGACAAACTATCTGGTAGTGAGCACAGAGCCCACAGCCACCGATAGAATAATTGATACCTACAAAGGGGAACCTTCCCTAGCAAAAACACCAGGGTACGAAGATGCCCTAGAACAAATCAAAAGTTCCCGTGCCTTCGGTCAAATCTACGTGAATATGCCCGTAGCAGCAGCCTTTACCGCAGCTAACTCCGCCCGCGAATTATCACCGGAAAACCTGGAAAAATTACAACAAAATCAGGGATTTGCCACCACAGCGACGCTGGATACAGATGGCATTGGATTCAAATCTATTTCTTGGCTGAAACCAGACTCTCAAAAAAGGATCGCAGTAGAAAACAACGCTCTCAAAATGTCGAACCGCTTACCAAATAATACAATCATGATGGTATCTGGTGGCAACTTACGGCGTTTGTGGGAAGATTATGTATCGGGGGCCGATGCTAATCCGATCGCCCCGGTGAATCCGCAAATTTTGCGAACTGCTCTAAAATCCACTACTGGCATGGATTTAGACAAAGACTTGATGGAGTGGATGGCAGGAGAATTTTCCCTATCCTTAATACCAGCCCCCGCGCCAAATCCCAAAGACAAATTTGCTGCGGGATTTGTATTTATGGTGGAAAGCAACAACCGTCGCGGGGCGGACAAAGCTCTCAAACAGCTTGACGATACCATGAAAATGAAAGGGTTTAGAGTCGAGGAAATTAAAGTAGGGGGTCAACCTACGACTAAATGGACATCACCCTTTGGAGGAATCACAGTTACTCGTGGCTGGATGAACGATGTACTATTTTTAACAGTAGGAGCTCCCGTGGTGGATGCGATCGTTCCGGCCCCGAAAAGTCCGCTATTAAGCAGCGAATTGTTCCAAAAAACAGTGCGATCGCAACTTAAGCCCCACAACGGCAATTTCTTCATCGACACAGAGAGTGCATTTAACCCGAAAAACCTAGCTTTACCGGAATTTCCACCCAATCAAAAAATCTGGATCGATGCGATACGGTCGATCGGGATTACAGCGGCAGTCATAGGCGATCGTACTACCCGTTATGACGCTTTTGTCAACCTCAAAAAATCCGACCAATCTAGTCCTTCCCCGAATCTCTCTCCCACTCCTTTGTCTGGTAGTTCTTCTTCTCCAACTCCCTCGGCATCCTCATCGGCATCCCCATCAGCATCCCCATCAGCATCGCCATCAGCATCGCCATCAGCATCCCCCTGAAAAACCCTCCTTAGCTAGCAACGGGCCTAGGGCGTGTTTTCTCTCCCCGGAGATCCCCCCCAACCCCCCTTAAAAAGGGGGGAGAAAGAAGCTCAAAGTCCCCCTTCTTAAGGGGGATGCGAGGGGGATCAGGATCTGATGGATCGGTTTGAAAACACGCCCTAGGGCCTCGGATTAGACTTATGGTGCACCTCACCTGGCTTTAGACCCATTTTTTTGGTAAGTCCGATCGTACTAATATCAATTCCGGTTGTATCGGAATGATTTAACCGCGAAGGCGCGAAGTACGCGAAGCAAGAGAAGAGAGAGTTTAATACAGGACGATGAAGAGAGGATTTTATATAAATCCGGGTCAATCACCCCCCCTGTTTGATTTTGGTGGCTAATTTTTCCCCTTCTCCCTCTGCTTCTCTCCTTCTCCCCCAATACACTAATAAAGGGGGTTTTTAACCCGGATTTTCTGATAATTGGAGAGCAATTTTTCAAGTCGGCTGTTAGAATGGCCGGCTTTTTTGTGTTGCGAAAAGCCAACGCCGGAAATAGCAAAAACATATTTTTGTCTTTCTTAACATAAAATGCAATAATTTTTAACTTACTTTTGGGTTAAACCCTTGTAAATACCTCATGTGGTAGATACATCTTCCACCAAGTACGAGTTAGAATTTAAACCATAGAAAATATGTCACAGGTTAAGTGCAAATGCTAACAGAAATTTTAATCAAAAATTATTATATAAATGAGTTGTTAACAAAAAATGAATACCACAAAAAATCCGACCCAAAAAATCCCCAAAAAATTCCCAAAAAATCTAACTAAACTGGCAATTTCTCTGCAAATTATTCTATTTAATTTTTACTTTTTATCTGCGAAAACACAAGCCCAAACAATTGTTCCAGCCACCGACGGCACCGGCACTACGGTCACGCCCGTACCCGTAATCGGAATCCCCCCGCCAACTCGCTTCGACATCCAAGGCGGACAATTATCGGGCGATCGACAAAATCTCTTCCATAGTTTTCAACAATTCGGACTGTCACAAAATCAGATTGCCAATTTTATTTCAAACCCCAACATTCGCAACATATTGGCTCGCATCGGTGGCGGTAGCCCCTCTCAGATTAATGGGTTAATTCAAGTGACCGGTGGCAATTCTAATCTGTTCTTGATGAACCCCTCCGGGATTATCTTCGGCAACAATGCCAGCTTAAACGTGCCGGCGGCTTTCACCGCAACCACGGCCACATCCATTGGATTTGGTTCTAATTCCTTTAACGCCACAGGCACAAACAATTACACCTCCCTCACAGGGACACCCAACTCCTTCACCTTCGCCACCGCTCAACCAGGAGCAATCATCAACACGGCTAACTTAGCAGTTAAGTCAGGCCAAAACTTAACCTTGCTAGGCGGCACGGTGGTCAGCACTGGCACTCTGTCGGCCCCAAACGGTCAAATTACTATAGCCTCGGTGCCTGGGCAAAATCTACTTCGTCTGAGCCAGGAAGGCAATTTACTCAGTTTGGAAATCCAGCCCCCATCAGGAACAGGGCCAGCCACTTCCATATTACCGATCGCATCCTTACCACAATTGCTCACAGGCATCGGCCCGGCGAACGCTACAGGAGTCCGAGTCAATGCCAGCGGTCAAGTGGTACTCACAGCCTCCAGCCAAGTAGTAGCAGGGGGCGATGTGGCTGTACAAGGTATAAATACTGGGGCGATCGCCGTGCAAGCAGCCAACAACCTGACAACTGGCAATTTGACGAGTTCCCAAGCAAGTGCGATCGGGTTGGAAGCCAAGGGCGACATTCAGACTGGCAATCTCAACTCCAACTCCAGCAACAGCAGTGGCGGCAAAATCACCATCACCAGCCGTACAGGAAAAGTAGAGACAGGCAACATAAATTCTGCCTCCACCGACAAAAACGGCAACGGCGCAAACATTACCATTGCAGCAGAGTTAAGCATTCAAACAGGGAACATAGACGCCCATTCACAAGACAAACAAGGCGGCTCAGTCACCCTCAGCGCCCGCAACGATATTCAAGTCACCTCCATCAACACCGAAGGCCCAACAGCCGGAGGAAATATTGACCTTACCGCCGGCCGTTATTTCCGAGCCACAGGCACTTTCAAATCAGAACCCAACTGCGCGCCCGGTTGCAGCCTTTCCGCTTCCACAAGCACCAGTGCTAACGCTGGGGATATCACCATTCGCTACGGTGGGGGAGCCTCTAGCACTCTGTTCACCGTCGGGCCGGACTATAACCGAGTCAATGGTACCGCTGGCATCATTGCTACGGGAGGACCTTCTAAGGCAAATGTCATTGCCAATGGAAGTTACAGCAGCCCCGGTCCTCAGATAGTACAGCCGACACGAATTAACATTACTACTTCTGTTATTTCGCCGACGCCAACTCCTGCGCCAGCACCTGCACCTGCGCCTGCACCAGCACCAGCACCTGCACCTGCACCAACTCCTGCGCCTGCACCTGCGCCTGCACCTGCACCAACTCCTGCGCCTGCACCTGCGCCTACACCAACTCCTGCGCCTGCACCTGCACCTGCACCTGCACCTGCGCCTGCGCCTGCGCCTACACCTGCGCCAACTCCAGCACCTACACCAGCGCCTACACCTGCGCCAACTCCAGCACCTACACCTACACCTGCACCAACTCCTGCGCCTGCGCCTGCACCCGTCACTGTTGTACCTGCACCAACTCCTGCACCTGCACCAACTCCTACACCAGCGCCTGCACCCGTCACTGTTGTACCTGCACCAACTCCTGCGCCTGCACCTACACCTGCGCCTGCGCCTGCGCCTGCGCCTGCACCCGTCACTGTTGTACCTGCACCAACACCTGCACCAACTCCTGCACCAGCACCAACTCCTGCACCAGCACCAGCACCAACTCCTGCACCAGCACCAGCACCAACTCCTGCACCAGCACCAGCACCAACTCCTGCACCAACTCCAGCACCTGCACCAACTCCTGCGCCAGCACCTGCGCCTGTCACAGTTGAGCCGATCGCCCCCACCATCCAAACACCAGCACCAGTCACAGTTGAGCCGATCGCCCCCACCATCCAAACACCAGCACCTGTCACAGTTGAGCCGATCGCCCCCATCATCCAAACACCCGCGCCTGTCACAGTTGAGCCGATCGCCCCCATCATCCAAACACCAACACCAGTCAATGTAGGGCCTAACGCTCCCATCATCCAAACACCAACACCAGTCAATGTAGGGCCTAACGCTCCCACCATCCAAACACCAGCACCAGTCAATGTAGGGCCTAACGCTCCCACCATCCAAACACCAGCACCAGTCAATGTAGGGCCTAACGCTCCCACCATCCAAACACTAACAGTAGCAACAGTCTCACCTCCGGCAGTTTCAGTTAATGGGATACCTGTTGTGCCTGCCGTCGCGCCCATTAATCTCGACACCATACCCAAACCGACTCTGCCTCCCACACTCCCAGTGAATCCCCTACCGATCGCAAATCCTGTATTTTCCCCGAACTCACAACAGCTTTATCAAATATCTAATTCCTTACAACAGCCAAATTTACCTTCAGCCACCAATATCAATACTTCTAATTGGCAAAGGAACCTTGACGCAGTTATTTTTCCCATAGAAGAAAGATTGACCAGGGATTTTGTCAATTATCTAAATTTGCCATCGACAAATGCGATCGCTACCCTAGAACAGGCTCAAAATAAGCTTAGTAGCATTGAAAAATCCACAGGCATTAAACCAGCTCTGATCTACATCACTTTTTTACCCAAAGGTAATACTGTTGTCGATCGCTCCTACAGCGGTTCTTCAATCTTGCGAGTAGAACAGCAAATTCAAAACAGCGAGGAACTGGAACTAATACTGGTAACTGCTTCTGGCGAACCAATTCGCCGCAGGATACCCCTAACCTCCCGCACCGAAGTCCTAGCCTTAGTTCAGAAATTTCGCAATGAAGTTACTAATCCGGTGAAGCGCAATACTAAAAGTTATTTGCCTGTTGCTCAGCAGCTTTATCAAATGATGGTAGCCCCCCTCGATGCCGATCTCCAAGCGCGAGGCATTAACAATTTATCTTTTATCTCAGATCTGGGGCTGCGATCGGTCCCCATGGCCGCCCTCCACGACGGGAAAGGTTTTCTGATCGAACGTTACAGTGTCGGCTCGATGCCCAGTCTCAGTTTGACCGATACCAGCATTAGCAATTTCAAAAACACCCAACTTCTGGCAATGGGGGCATCGCAATTTGCCGATATGAGTCCTTTACCTGCGGTGGAAATAGAGGTGTCCACCATCGCTCGGCAGGAGTGGCCAGGCAAGTCTTTCTTGAACCAAGCTTTCACTCTGGCAAATTTGAAATCCCAGCGCCAGCAGCAACCCTTTGGGATGATTCACCTGGCTACCCACGCCGAATTTAGATCGGGAGACCCCAGCAATTCTTTCATTCAATTGTGGGATACTAAATTGCGCTTAGATCAGTTGCGACAAATGAACTGGCACAGCCCCCAAGTTGAACTGTTGGTTTTGAGTGCTTGCAGGACTGCTGTGGGCGATCGGGATGCAGAGTTGGGCTTTGGCGGGTTAGCGGTGCAAGCAGGTGTTAAATCGGCTCTGGCTACTCTCTGGTATGTGAGCGATGAGGGGAGTTTGGGATTGATGTCCGAGTTTTACAGCCAGTTAAAAAATGCTCCGATTAAGGCAGAAGCCCTGCGGCAAGCACAATTAGCGATGTTGCGCCAAACCGTCCGCATTGAAGGGGGAGTGCTGCACACTTCTTCTGGAAGCTTGCCTCTGCCACATTCAATACCCAACACAGGCAGTGGGAATTTTTCTCATCCCTATTATTGGTCGGCTTTTAGAATGATTGGCAATCCTTGGTAGTTAACATTATTCGATCGACTCTCCCAAGCAACCGCTAACACCACAGCACACTCACAGTCCCCACTTCTGAAAAAGTCGGGGATCTAAAGCCCGTCTCCATCACCCAAAAATCCCGAATCCCAGTACGATCGATCTAGTTAGTATCAAACAAATGAAAACTTTACCGGGGTAATTTTTATGGATCTGGTTGTATTCCAGAACTGGCTGGACAACATCTCCTTTGCCGTTCTCCTCTCAACAATGCTCGTTTACTGGGTTGGGGCTGCTTTTCCCGGCATTCCCTATTTGTCAGCCCTCGGCACCGCCGGAATGGCGATCGCCAATCTTTCCATTGCCGCCCTACTCGGTGCTCGATGGATAGAAGCCGGCTACTTCCCTCTGAGCAACCTTTACGAATCCCTATTTTTCCTCACTTGGGGAATCACCGCCATCCATCTAGTCGCGGAAAACATGAGTAGATCGCGCTTAGTAGGAGTAGCCACATCCCCCGTAGCCATGGCAATTTCCGCCTTTGCAGCCCTCACCCTGCCCGCAACCATGCAGTCGGCGGAACCCCTAGTACCAGCCCTCAAATCCAACTGGCTGATGATGCACGTCAGCGTCATGATGCTGAGTTATTCAACTTTAATGGTAGGAGCGCTACTGGCGATCGCCTTTTTAGTCGTCACCCGCGGTCAAAAAATCGAACTCACCGGCAGTTCCTTCGGTACCAACGGCAATCGCCACAGCAACTACCGCCTCCAACGCCCTCAAAACCCCGAACCTCAAATTGCGGCCACCGCAGCCGACAGCGGATTAGCATTCAGCGAACCCTCTTTCAATTCCACCAATAACGGTTCGGCAACCACCGCAGTCCTAGAACTAGCAACAGTTCAAACCTCTTCCCACCATCAATCTCAAACCGCAGAAATTCTCTCGCCCCAGCGCTTGAATCTCGCATCAACTCTTGATAACATTAGCTATCGCATCATCGGTTTAGGATTTCCTTTACTGACTATTGGCATTATTGCCGGCGGTGTTTGGGCCAACGAAGCTTGGGGTTCTTACTGGAGTTGGGACCCGAAAGAAACCTGGGCATTGATTACTTGGTTAGTGTTTGCAGCCTACCTCCACGCCCGCATCACCCGCGGCTGGCAGGGAAGACGCCCAGCCATCTTAGCAGCCACAGGTTTTGTGGTGGTTTGGATTTGTTATCTAGGCGTTAATTTGTTAGGCAAGGGTTTACATTCCTACGGTTGGTTTTTCTAATAAAAACCATTAATAGTTATTGTTGCTGAGTTATTTGTTATTAGTTATTTTTGATTAGTAGCTGTTAATAAATAACTAATAACAACACCTATAAATCAAAACTAGACAGTTTATTGTCATTTTTGTTAGGTTAATAACTGCTAACAAAACACCACTAGAAACAGCAGAAAATCAACATCGAACACTCAACTATTTCCTGAAATTACAATAGATTATGAAACCCTCAAAAGTTTTTCTAAGAGAAGACGATGTTTTGTCTACTCCCGCCAGCGCTTTGATGTATCAATGTACTTTCAAAGTTAGCGAATTTTTGACTATTATGCAGTCAAAACTCCTAGAAGAAAGATTGTTTTTAGACGGTATGGATTGCGAACTTTTGAGTGCAGGTAAATCCTGGACAAAAGGAAAAGTCAGAGTGCGCCTGGAGTTTTACACCGACGAACAGGAAATAGAACAAAAATCTCTTCCGGCTGCTTCCGAGGACTCAGATACCGCACCAGAAAACACCCAAAATATCACGTCTCCAGTTACAGAAAATGACGGCTCAAATATCCAAGATTCCACAGAAAATACTACTAACTTTCCTAGGTATAGGTATCGCAATAACAACCGTCATAGTGTAGGAATGTGGAGCTAAAAACCAGTATAATTTAGTTGGTTTTTAGTTGTTGTTTGTTGTTTATTGGTTGTTGATTCTTGTTTCTCAGAACTCATAACCAATAACTAAAAAAATCTTCCCAGACTCTAGCCAGCACTGACTATAGCCTTTCTCAGTTAGGTGGGTAATGGGTAATGGGTAACACCCCCCTGACCCCCCCCAGGGGGGGAAGGGCATTACTAATTACTAATTACCAATTACCAATTACCAATTCTCTTCGGGTGCCACCAGAATTGATAGAATATCAAATCCTCTTTTCATCCTCCTGTATTAAACTCTCTCTTCTCTTCCTTCGCGTCCTTAGCGCCTTCGCGGTTAAATCATTCCGATACAACCGGAATTAATATAAAAACAAAATACAGTTTAGGGCTACTTAAAATTAAAAAATCGTGAACGCACGAGGCTTTCACGAATTCTTTTTTAAAGCTGGTGACAGGATTTGAACCTGCGACAGGCTGATTACAAATCAGCTACTCTACCAACTGAGTTACACCAGCAACATAAACTAATATAGCAAACCGATCGCCATTAGCGCAACCCCCCCAGCCAAGTTTTTTTTCTAATTCGCCCAAAAGCCCTCCCCACAAAGGCTGAACCCCAATTATCTTTCTCAGAAGCAAACACAAACTGTCCACCAACTGCCAACCGACTAATCACACCGCCAAATCTTAATCGTCTCATCCGCACTTCCACTGACCAGTATATTGCCCAAAGGTGCGATCGCCACCGAATACACCGTACCCCCATGACCCTTAAGAGTGCTCAACAACTCCCCAGTCTGCAAATTCCAAATTTTCACCGTATTATCATCGCAGCCACTAGCCAAAGTCAAACCATCCCCACTAATCACCACCGAATCGCCCCGACTCACATAATTCTGCAAAATATGCACACCCTCATTACTCCCTAAAGTCCCCACACCATTATCTTTGTCATAATTAAAATTTAAAATCCGCAACAAACTGCCAGTCTGCAAATTCCGCAACTTAATCGTATAATCATTACTAACACTAGCCAGAATCTTGCCATCAGGTCCGATCGCCACAGAATTCACCCCAACATTCAACCCCGAAAGAGTCCGCAACAACTTACCAGTTTCCACATCCCAAATCTTACTCGTGGCATCAGAACTCCCACTAGCCAAAATTTTACCATCCGGGCTAAAAACCACCGCATTCACATTATCAGAATGACCCTTCAAAGTCCGCACCAACTCCCCACTACGCAAATTCCAAAGTTTAATCATATTATCCGCCCCACCACAGCTAGCAATTACTCGCCCGTTGGGGCTAATCGCCACGGAATTCACCTCCATAGAATGTCCCGGAAAAGTACACAGCAACTCGCCATTATACAAATTCCAAAATTTAATAGTCTCGTCCGAACTACCGCTGGCTAGAATTTGCCCATCCGAACTAATAGCCACAGAATTTACTCGATCGGAATGTCCAGTCAGAGTACCAATTAATTCCCCGGTTTCTAAATTCCAAATCTTAATAGTTTTATCCCAACTACCGCTAGCCAAAGTTAGACCATCAGGACTAATCGCCAAAGAATTAACAAAAGATGAATGTCCCGGTAGCGTGTGTACGCAGCGCCATTGATGATTTTTTAACTTATAAGCTAATTCCTTTGCCCGTTGCGATACCGCCAAGGCTTCTTCTCTACGTTTGAGTTCAGTCTCCTCCAAACGCTTGCGTTCCGCCTTAGCTTTGGCTTCTCGAAGTGCCAGCCGTCGCATTTCCCCCTCATAGGCTATTCGCTGGTGTTTCTGAATTTCTTTGAGAGTTTCAATGTATGGCAATTCCCAATCTTGAGAAAACCATTCTTGAGCGAATTCTTCCTTTAAATTGAATAACTGAGGTTCGTGGGTAAAATCGATATTAAGATAATACAAATCTGCTAAAAAGGCAGCCAATAATTTGTGAATAATCACAATAATCTGCCGAATAATCCGCAGGCTCATTTTTGAATCTTTACCCTCTGCTTCCAACTGATGGTAAACTTCTTCCCAATTCCAAGGCTGCATCGCCACTAAAGAAACACTTTGATTAATCACTCCCCAAAAACCGACATGAAAATTCACTTCATAGTCGCTGATATCGCTATACAATATAGCTGTAGGCACTGGAGACAACACAGTCTGTAACCGCTCCACATCAATATCAGAAATGGGCTTTTTGAAATAATCTCCGTAAAACTGAACAGGACACAAATCTCCGTACTGAGGATAGTGTTGGTTCAAAAAAGCTCTCAACTTACCAGGAAGTTCGATATTCAGATTGTGGCGAAAGGAATCAGGGCAATCTTGGCTAATTTTGGCAGGAGCGACTAATAACAGCAATCGGTGTTGCTGCTGCTGCAAAATTTGTTCAGTTTCCTGCCTGCTCAAATTAGAAAACCAGTTGTCTCGGTCCCAAACAATTTGGATTTCGCTCAGCTTAACTCGAATTGCTTCTGCTTGAAACTCGCGCATTAATTCGCGACATAGCCGACTAATTGCCCGTCGGTCTCTCAATTCTTCTGCCTTAATTCGATTAGCGCGTTCTTCTTTGACCCATTCTTCATTTATATTGGCTATCTCCATTAATTCTTCTTCTCTAGCCTGGTGTCGCTGCAAATATTTAACCTGTGCTTTAATCCAGCG